>CAZRFT010000001.1:0-2803 GCA_964599255.1 uncultured Neptunicoccus sp.
AACAGGCACACAATCGCAGCCGCAGCCAACAAGAGTGCTTTTGCGAAGCGACTTTTGAACATGTCCCAGCTTTCCGGCCTATTTACGCCGCTGGTAGGTTATCCGCCGCTGTTGGAAACAGCAATTCGATTCAATTGCCAGATGCTGCGTGAATAAATTGTTTCGCTTTGGAAGTCTGACGAAGAGTCGAATGGATAGACGATCCAAAGCGGGCCCTTGTCGCGCAGCGGCATAGGGTTTCCATTGCGCAGGTAGGCGATCATGGCCCGACCGGGTGCGGCGTCGGAAATTGGGATTTCAATTGTGTAGTCATTGACGGCACTCGCACTAAGCGTGTCTCCCTCAAAGCCGACAAGGTCCGCGATGACGCTGAGTTCGACTCCCTCGAAAGATTGGGCACCATCAGTCCAAATTGTTGATGTCACGAAAGAATGCGACGGTAGGGCTTGCAGCATCTCGAGATCAAACTGCGCGGTCTCAGCAACGTTTTTGCTCGAGATTTCTCCTGAAATTTCCAAGATAACTTCACCTTTGGGTCGCGAGATTTCCGCAACGGAAACTGCTGCTGAACAAACGATCAGAAGGGCGATTGCGAAGAGATTTTTCAATTGTTTGGTGCTCCGGAATAAATGGGCTCTACGATATTGAAGTCTCGGGTGATAAACGATTTTTGTCCATATTTTATGTGGGAAATTAAACACAAAATTTGAACGAGGTAGAAACTTATACTTCTCAAGTTGCTGTGCAATCGTTTAATTCTGAATGCGGGAGCGAGACCGTGTCAAAAAATTGGTTCTCCGCTAGCGTTTAAGCGGTGATCCATGCTCGACACGGTCAGGGGAAAGAGAAAACGCGTATGCGAATACTAATTGCCGATGACCATGATTTGGTCCGGGATACGATTAGTGAGTACCTTATGAAAGAAGGTGCCACTGAAGTGAAAAGTGCCAGTTCATTGGATGAAGCCTTGACGATCTGCGAAGAAGATAAGGCCTTCGACCTCTTGGTGTTGGATTACAATATGCCGGGGATGGAGGGCCTTTCAGGCCTGTCCAAGGCCATCGAAAATAATCAGGGCACTCCGGTTGCGATCCTATCAGGAAATGCACCGCACTCTGTGGCGCAAGAGGCGATCGATCGCGGGGCGATCGGGTTTCTGCCCAAGACCATGACTGCTCAAAGCCTGGTGCATGCCGTACGCTTTATGATGGCGGGCGAGACGTTTTTTCCGGTGTCGCATTTTGCGGACCAGAAAAAGGACAATCCGGTGTCCAAGCAACTGAGCAAGCGTGAGGTCGAGGTTCTGAATGGGTTGTGCAAGGGGCAATCCAACAAAGAAATCGCGTCTGAACTCGGTTTGCAGGAAGTGACCATCAAGCTGCATGTGCGCACGTTGTGCCGCAAGCTGGATGCAAAAAACCGCACCCATGCGGCTATGATCGCCAAGGAAGCGGGCCTCTACTGATCCGTCACCTAAAGTTGTCGAGCTGACCTATACACCCATAGGCTGTTGAATCCGCGACGGTTTCTGCTTTGCAGGCTGATTCGTTTCTGGTATCCTGCCAAAAAAATGAGGCAGGAAACGAGCAATGGGAACGGGCTTTTTGGGCACGTTCGTCATCTCCTGGTCGCAAACAGAGCTGGATGGTCTTCGGGCTGCACCCATAAGTGCCGTGCAAAAAGGCGCAGTGTGGTCCTGGAACGGAGAGACGGTCCGCGTTGATGGTCCATCGGGCCTATTGCGCTTGGAGCAAGGCGAAGGCGAGGCGATGTTACGCCGCAGGGCCGCGCGCATGGTGCGCAAGATGGTCGGCGCGGCTTTGACGCATACCTCGGATCTGAACAAAGTTGATATCGAAGAGCCGATGCTGGACGACAGTTTCGTCGTCACCGATGGGGCTGAGACCTATACGGTCACTTTGATTGAGGTCGCAGGTAAGCAACCGCTTTTGATGTTCATCGATGAGATCCCGCCGAAGGGCCGCGATCTTTGGGTCGTGTATCATGCGCTCAACCGTGGTCGTGATGCGCAGCCCGGCGATGATCCCTCGCAGATGATTTGTTTCGCACCCGGCACTCTGATCTCGACGCCCTATGGCGCACGCCCGATTGAAAGCCTGCATGAAGGCGATCTGGTGCATACCAAAGACAATGGAACCCAAGAGGTGCAATGGATCGGCTCGCGCCGCATGACCGGTGCGCGGCTGTTTACGTTCCCCAAGCTGCGCCCGATCCGCGTGAAATCAGGCGCCTTGGGATCTGGCGAACCTCAGGGCGATCTAATTGTGTCTCCGGACCACAAATTTGTTGTGCGCGGAGATGTGGCGCGTGATCTGTTCAACACGCCCGAGGTTCTGGTATCCGCCAGCGAATTGGTGAATGGCACCAGCATTGCGACGGATTTCGCCATGCGCGAAGTTACCTATATGCATCTGATGCTGGAACGCCATGAGATCATCTTTGCCAATGGCGTGGAAACCGAGAGCTTCCATCCGGCAGACGCCAATATGAGCGTTCTGGATGAAACGGATCGCAGGCGTCTCGAGGCGCTGGATCCGGCCCTTGTGGATCAGCCTTATGCCTTTGGAGACCACGCGCGGCGTCAGCTTTCTGCAAGTGAAGCGGCAATTCTGCGTCACGACGTGGCATAAAGCCTGCTCACCCCTGTTGACTCCCAATAAATCAGGCGTATAAGCCGCCATTCATTGGTGTTGGTGGCCCTCGCAAGAGGATCCCTGTCATCCCGGCAAAATCCGGGAAGAGGACAACGCCCTTCGAAAACCTGAACGAAGGAGATCAGCAG
>CAZRFT010000002.1:0-2634 GCA_964599255.1 uncultured Neptunicoccus sp.
CAAGAACGCTTGGACGAAAAAGCTGCCGCTGAAGCAGCACCTGCAGAAGAAGATGCACCAGCTGAAGCACCTGCAGAGGAAGTGGTAGCAGAAGAAGCACCTGCCGAAGAAGCCGCAGCGGAAGAAGCGCCTGCGGAAGAGGAAGCGGCCGCAGAATAATCTGCGTGCCAATCGCTTTCGATTTGCCGAATGGCAAATAGAAAGCTTATCGAATAACGCCGTGCCGGTTTATCCGCGCGGCGTTTCCTTTTTAAAAACTAAAGTCGCGCCAATTTCTCAGTCTTCAAAAATCCACCCGATTGATGGGACCATAACTTCGCATAAATACCCTTTTGGGCAAGCAATGCCTCATGCGTGCCTTGCTCCACAATCCGCCCATTATCCATGACCACGATGCGATCCATTCGCGCAATTGTGCTTAGCCGGTGCGCCACCGCGATCACCGTTTTCCCTTCCATCACGCGCGCCAAGGCTGCTTGGATCTGGGCTTCAACTTCTGAATCAAGTGCAGATGTCGCTTCATCGAGCAGCAAAATATCCGCATCTTTCAACAATGCACGCGCCAACGCGATGCGTTGTCTTTGCCCACCAGATAGTTTCACCCCGCGCTCACCCAAAAATGCATCATATGATCGTCTGCCCCTCCGATCCTCTAGCTCCACAATAAATTCATGGGCTTCCGCTTGCCGTGCGGCCAATATCATCGCTTCCTCAGATGCATCAGGGCGTCCATAAAGAATATTGTCGCGCGCGGATCGATTAAACATCGCGGCATCTTGCGTCACCATAGAGATTTGGCTGCGCAAACTGTCTTGTTTTAGCTCCGATATTTTCTGACCCGAGATTTCTATGCATCCATTTTCAGGATCAAAAAGCCTTTGGGCCAATGACAGCAATGTCGATTTTCCGGCGCCTGATGCACCAACCAGCCCCAATTTTTCTCCGGCCTGCACATGAAGCGTGACATCTTTGACCCCACCCTGATTCAGCCCATATTGAAACTCGACATCTTGAAATCGGATATCGGGTGTAGAAATTTTCAGATCACGCGCATCTTCCCTGTCCACCAAATCATGCGCTGGCGCCAGCGTTCTGATGCCATCTTCAATCTCGCCTAAATTTGAAAAAATCCCCAACATGGTCCAGCTGACCCAACCCGTCATTTGTCCCAATCGTAAAGAAAGCGCGCCGATAGCGGCCAATTCGCCTGTGCCAGCGAGCCCCCGCTGCCACATCAAAAGCCCCATACCCAGCATCAAAACCGGCAGAAGTCCCCCAAGAAACACAAGGCCAATGCGGAACAGAACGGCCATTTCCGCCCAGTGCACGGACGTGCTTCGAAATTCACTCATGGCACGCGCAGCCGCTCTATCCTCTCTCTTGCCGGCAGCGAAAAGCTTCACCAAACGCATATTTGTAACCGTATCCACAATTTGACCGGTAACCATGGCGCGTGCGGCAGCTCTGTTTTTTGATCGAGATCGCATGCGCGGTAAAAAATAGATCAAAAACCCAACGTATAGGAAAAACCAACCCGCCAATAAAAAGAGAAGTTGAGTGGAAATCGATCCAAAAAGGGCTGCAGTGCCAATCGCCATTGTCACGGCAAAAACAAGTGCCTGAATTGTTTCCATGACAACGTCAGTCATTGCGCGTGCCGTTTGCATTTCTTTTTGGGCAATTCGGCCGGCAAAATCATCGTCGAAATAGCTAATCGCCTGACCCAAAACGTGGCGATTGATACGGCCAAGCGCCAAATTAAAAAGACCGGGGCCCAAAACCAGCGAGTTAAGCAAAGAACCCGAACCAAAGGCGATGGGACGAAGAACAATTGATATCAAAACAAAGCTGATGAAAAGGCCCGCGTGATCATCCCAAAGGGAGGTGGGACTAGCAAAATCAACAAGGGCAACAATCTCGCCTAAAAGATAGTAGCTGGCCACCTCTAGCCCACTGGCACAAACTATGGCGAATGCGGTCAGCGCGATCACCCACCCTGTACCCGAAAATCCCCATTTAAAGAACGTCAAGAGTGACTGCGGCGGCGGCCCGCTTGCCAAGGCCTCGTGGTCAACTAGCTTGGACGCTTTGAGACTGAATTTGCTCGATTTAGGATTTTCCATTTACGTTGCACCTTAGCGAGAAAAATTTCAAAGTCACAAGACAAAAGCGGTTTATGGACAATTCAATGTCACTCGTTTTAAAGACGCAGAAAGTAGAACTGGGGTAGCAACACAAAATGTCAAAACCAGATAATATTTGTGTCGGTGCCATCTTGGGGGCTTATGGCGTGAAAGGAGAGCTACGCATAAAAAGCTTTTGCGCAGAGCCCTCTGATATCGCGAATTATCGCCCCTTATTAAGCGAAGATGGATCGCGCGAATTCAATCTGAAAATCACGCGCAACATCAAAGGCGGTTTTGCCGCGCGCGATCCGCAGGTAAAGTTCAAAGATCAAGCCGATGATCTTCGTGGCACGTCGCTTTATGCGTCCCGTGATCAGCTTCCCAATTTACCAGATGATGAATTTTATCACTCCGATCTAATTGGATTAGCAGTGCTAGATACAGGCGGCGCTGAAATCGGAAAAGTGAAGGCTATATTCGATCACGGTGCGGGTGACTTGTTAGAGGT
>CAZRFT010000003.1:0-2052 GCA_964599255.1 uncultured Neptunicoccus sp.
AGGAAACCGAGCGCCGTCGCGAAAAGCAGATCGCCTATAACGAAGAGCACGGCATCACGCCTGCAACGGTTAAGAAGAATGTCGAAGATGTTCTGGCGGGGCTCTATCAGGGCGACACCGACATGAACCGCGTGACTGCCACCATCGACAAGCCGATGCATGGGGCCAATCTGGAAGCCCATCTGCAGGGCCTGAGGGAAGAGATGCGCAAAGCTGCCGAGAACCTTGAGTTCGAGGAAGCCGCACGTCTTCGCGACGAAGTAAAGCGGCTTGAGGCGGTGGATCTGGCCGTCGCGGACGACCCTCTTGCACGGCAATCCGCGATTGATGCTGCGGCGGATGCCGCGACCAAAGGGCGATCAACCGCGGGCCGCCCGGGTCAGCGTGGCGGCAATGTGAGGCGACGCGGGCGTTAGCACGTCCTTTGTGCCCACTTCGCTTGCTTTTCAGAGGCCACGGCCCATTAATCTATAAAGAACGCGTCATAAGTTCATGAAATTTTGAACATTTGTCCAATTGAGACCAACGACACTCGGGTTCTTTCAAAAAGAGCACCAAAACCGAAGCCAAATTCCCCTCTAAGTTACCTCGAATTTCGGTCAGAGAATGGCCGCTTTGAGCGGCAAACACGCTGCCAAATCGACTTATCCACATTCCAATTTTTGGACTCAAATCCAAAATTTATCCACATTAGGTAAACTATAATTTCCATAATCGAACAAAACTGTGGAAAACTCGGTGATTTTCTTAAATCAAGAAACAGTCATTGGTACGCCAGGTAAAATTAGCGGGAAACCGCGAAATTGACTTATCCACAGAAAGTTAATCTACGTGCACAAGCGCCTACACACAACCCAACAAATCATTTAATATCAGTGAATTACGGAAAGTTTGCGCTCAGGTCGCCCAAATGGCCGAAAGGCCGACCTCAGCAGCACGAGCTGCACGACAAAGCGCATCAAATTTTCAGGATTTATCGCAGAATATGGACCGCGCAGTTCAGCTGACGCAGCAATTGGGCAATGGTTTCGACCGACTTTAGCTCTCGCCGGCTTTCGGGACTGACCGATAGGATCACGCAGTCCACATCTTTGGATCTCGCGAAATCCGGGATCACTTGAACAGGCTTTCCGTTCAACACGACCCCCTCAACATTGCTCAGGCTGCCACCGATTTCAGTGAGGGCTGACTCAATCTGAGCCCGCGTCTCGTCCTGATACCCATGGGGCAGATAGCTGCTGGCGTACTCTGGAATATTCCCCATCACATGCAGCAGCGTCACGCGCGCATCTTCGCCCGCCAGTTGGCGGGCCACAGCAAGTTTGGGGGCAAGATCCGCCCCTTCATCCAAACTCACCGGCATGAGAATATGCGCGTACATTGGGGTGGCCTAGGTTCGATAGGTGTCGATCACATCATACATGACCGGCTCGAAATTCTTACACAGCGCCGAGATATGTCTATTGCGCTCGCGCATCTCGGGAGTGCGTAACATCGCCTGAAAATCTTCGCGCTTCTCCCATTGAGAATAGTTGGCAATGCGCGTCTGCGCGTCATTCACATGTAGCCCCGCAGCAATAAAACCCGGCTGTTTGGAAATGAAATCCGCATAGGCTTCGTTCAGGGCATCTATGAGGTCCTGACACGTCCCCGGCGTCATTTCAAAGGTCGTGATAACAGTCTGGTAATCGTTGCGTTTGGCAATTGCTGGCATGAGGCCTCCTATTTCTAAAGCAAGCCTAACGCGACAAAGAGGCCCGAGGCCACTGATTTTTCAAGAGTACCCGTTAGGTCTGAAATCAGCCCGAATGTTCAACCTTTAAAAGAGTGAAAAATTCAGGCATACTGCCCGCAAACAAAAGCCGCAAAAGTCGGCACTATGAGGCAAAGCATGAAACTCTTCCTGAAAGGCGCCGCGGGCGCTTTGTTAATTTCCGTGGTCACCTCCACCTCTGCAAGCGCGGGCGTCATTGCCAGCGCATGCGTAAGGTCCGACCGAGAGGCCGCATCCTGGCGCATGTGCACGTGTCTGCAGCACGTCGCCAATCAGTC
>CAZRFT010000004.1:0-2034 GCA_964599255.1 uncultured Neptunicoccus sp.
TCTTCAAAACGGTTGATCGGCGCGTCACAAATCGCTTCATCTGCGCCAAGCTCTATTTGCCAAGCCAATGCTGCCAATGCCGTTTGATCAATCATGGGGTCAATCTAACCTGTGACCAAAAACCTTGCCAGATCAAAATCCACTGCTATAAGGCAAAAAATCGCAAAGGGCGACATGCGCATTTCGGTCAAACATCTTTTAGGTATCGAAAACCTCCCCCCCGCAGACATTACCACTATTTTAGATTTGGCGGATCAATATGCCGATCTGAACCGTGCCCCAAATAAACACGGTGACGCGCTCTCTGGTTTGACGCAAATCAATATGTTTTTTGAAAACTCGACGCGCACGCAAGCGAGTTTTGAGCTAGCGGGCAAGCGCTTAGGTGCAGATGTCATGAATATGGCGCTGGGTGCATCAAGTATCAAAAAAGGGGAGACCCTGATTGATACCGCGATGACGTTGAATGCAATGAACCCCGATTTGCTGGTTGTGCGCCATCCGCAATCGGGTGCGGTTGATCTGCTCGCCCAAAAGGTGAAATGCGCGGTCTTGAATGCAGGTGATGGGCGTCACGAACATCCCACTCAAGCATTGCTTGATGCACTGACCATTCGACGTGCCAAGGGGCAAGTAGAGGGGCTAACCATCGCCATTTGCGGGGATATCGCCCATAGCCGTGTGGCCCGTTCCAATATCCAGCTTTTGACCAAGATGGGAAATAAAGTGCGCCTTGTCGGGCCAGAAACTCTGCTGCCCAGTGGCTTTGGGCAATTTGATGTGGATTTGGTTCATAATCTGGAAGCGGGTCTAAAAGATGTTGATGTCGTCATGATGCTACGACTGCAGCGCGAACGCATGGATGGCGCCTTTATCCCCTCTGAACGCGAGTATTACCACCGCTGGGGTTTGACGCCAGAGAAGCTGCAGATGGCTAAAAGCGATGCCATCGTCATGCATCCAGGCCCGATGAATCGCGGGGTAGAAATCGATGGTGAGCTTGCTGATGATGTCACGCGTTCTGTCATCCAAGAACAGGTCGAAATGGGCGTTGCCGTGCGCATGGCGGCGATGGATCTGTTGGCGCGAAATTTGCGCTCTGATCAGAAGGCGGTGATGGCGTGAGGCAATCTGATCCTTCCTTTCGAACCATTCCAAAAGAAGGATTAGCCGCCAAAACTTGGGAGCATTTTTTGAAACCAGGCGAGCGGGTTTTATGGCATGGGCGGCCCGATTCAGAGGCGCTTTTTTCACCGACGGCGACAAAAAAATTCACCGTTGGCATTCCAATAATTGCCTTCGGGGCAGTAATGGTAAACATCACTTGGCCACAGCATGGAAATTTCCAAGGTATGTGGCCTGTCTGGATGATTGCGGGCATCCTGATTTTAGGCGGCCTAGCTTATTCGCTTTCAGCACCTTATCGGGATCGGGCGCGGCGCATGCGGACTTGGTATACTTTGACCAACAAACGAGCGGTGATTGCGACCGACATTAAACGCAAAGAGTTCACCAGTTATCCGATCACCAAAGATAATGATATTCGCTTGCCCCTATTTGGCAAAAAAACCACTGTTTGGTTTGCGCAAGAGGTAATTCCCGCAAGTGACCATGAAGACACTGATGACATCACATTGATTGGCTTTGAGCTAATTAAAGACGCGCCATACGTGGCAGAGCTTTTGGAACAGGTAAAAGAGGGAAAGCTATGACTGTGCTTTTCAAAAATGCCCAAATCATCGACCCTGAAGGGGATAAAATCGAAAAGGGCTCGCTCCTTGTTGAAGGACAGAAAATCAAGGAGCTCGTCTACGGCGGCACGCCTGATTTAGAAGCCAAAGAGGTTGTGGATTGCGGCGGCAATTACCTTGCGCCTGGCATTATCGATATTGGCGTAAAAGTCGGCGAACCGGGTGAGCGGCACAAGGAAAGCTTTGCCTCCGCCGGTGCGGCGGCGGCCGCGGGTGGTGTCACAACCATGGTCATCCGCGCAGATACAGCGCCCGCGATTGATAGCCCAGAGGTTCTGGAATT
>CAZRFT010000005.1:0-2311 GCA_964599255.1 uncultured Neptunicoccus sp.
CACAGCGGCCAGATGTCCTGGCAGGTCAAAGACAGCTAAGGCGAAAAAGATTGCTGCTGCGGGTAAGAGGATCAGTTTGCAAAGCGAGAGCCAAAGGGGCACAAATATTGTTTCTGCCGACCGCGCCGCGAGTGATGCGCCTATGGCAAAGAGTGCGCATGGCGTGGCCGCCGCGCCAAGGATTGTCAAAAATTCATAAATTGGGCCAGGCATAGGTGTTTTGAGTGCAGCCCATAACAAACCCAGGACCAAGGCCACGATCATCGGGTTTTGCACCACGCTTAGCAAAACGCGCCCAATGGTATCTTTGGAAATGCGTCCCTCTTGCCCCGCTTTGATGGCAATCACGATGATGCTGGAAAACACAAGCAAATCGATTGAAAGCATAAAGAGAAGTGGGGGGATTGCGCGTTCGCCCAAAACCAATAGCAAAAGCGGTATCGCCAAAAACCCGTTATTCCCGATTACGGCTAGTTGGCTTTCCACCGCGATATCGGCCAATCCTTTACCGCTTACGCGCGCGACAATAGCCGCCAACAGATAGACGCATAGTAAGCTAGACAGATAAGCCGCGCCCAGTCGCGGATTGAACATATCCGCCAAATCAAGTTCGGAAGCGAACCGAAAGAGCATCGCAGATAGCGCGAAGTAAAATACAAACTTAGTGAGCGCGGCATTCGCGTCTTCGCTGAAAAAACCGATATAGGCCGCGAAATAGCCACAGGCCATAAGCCCAAAAAACGGCATGGTTTGAAACAGCACATCCATGCCCTAGCGCTAGCAGAATTGTTTGCCCATCTCGACCCTAAATTTGACCTTTGGTCTGTGCGGAAATATGTCGGGAGTAGGTAATTGGATTGGATCATGGCAAAAACAAGCGGGTTAAATCATCTGGGTCTAGCTGTGCGGGATTTGGATCAAACAACGGAATTTTTTAAAAGCGTTTTGGGTTGGGAAGAAACGGCGCGCGACCCATCCTATCCACGCAATGGGATGACTGATGGCAAGCTGCGCTTGACGCTTTGGCAGGTTGATCACGCGCTCGATGTTGCAGCGTTTGATCGGCGCAAAAATATCGGACTGCACCACCTTGCGCTGGAGATCGAAAGCGAGGCAGAGCTCAACGCGCTTGCGGAAACCGTCAAAGCCTATCCAGGTGTTGAAATTGAATTCATGCCAGAATTGCTGGGCGATGGCCCCCGCCGACATATGATGTTTGCCGAGCCTGGTGGGTTACGAATTGAACTGATTTGGGCGGGAACTTAACCCCGCCCGTCAATTAGAATTCGACAACCGCACGAATGGATTTCCCTTCGTGCATCAGATCGAAGCCTTTGTTGATATCGTCCAAAGAAAGCTTATGCGTGATCATTGGATCGATCTCGATCTTGCCGTCCATGTACCAATCGACAATCTTCGGTACATCTGTGCGGCCTCTGGCGCCACCAAATGCGGTACCACGCCAAACGCGACCTGTGACCAGCTGGAACGGACGGGTGGAGATTTCAGCACCCGCAGGTGCCACGCCAATGATTACCGATTCACCCCAGCCTTTATGCGCAGACTCGAGTGCGGCGCGCATCACTTCGACATTGCCGGTGGCGTCAAACGTATAGTCACCACCACCGCCTGTTAGTTCCACCAAGTGACCGGCCAAATCGCCTTTGACCTCTGATGGGTTCACAAAGTCGGTCATGCCGAATTTCTTTGCCATCTCCACTTTTGCGGGATTCAAATCCACGCCAACAATGCGGCTCGCACCGGCAAGGCGCAGACCTTGGATAACGTTCAGGCCAATGCCGCCCAATCCAAAGACGATACCTGTGGAGCCCTGTTCAACTTTCGCGGTGTTGATCACAGCGCCAATACCTGTGGTCACGCCGCAACCAATGTAACAGATTTTGTCGAATGGCGCGTCCTTTCGGACCTTTGCCAAAGCGATTTCTGGCAGGACTGTATGGTTCGAAAATGTCGAGCAGCCCATGTAATGCAAGATGGGTGTGCCATCGAGCATAGAAAAGCGGGATGTGCCATCGGGCATCAAACCTTGACCTTGGGTCGAACGGATTGCCTGGCACAGGTTTGTGCGTGGGTGAAGACAGTAGTCACACTCGCGACACTCAGGTGTATAAAGCGGGATCACATGATCGCCCACTTCCAACGTTTTCACGCCTGGGCCGACCTCGACCACGACGCCTGCGCCTTCGTGCCCCAAAATCGCTGGGAACATGCCCTCTGGATCTGCGCCAGAGAGGGTGAATTCATCTGTATGACAAATGCCTGTTGCCTTTATTTCGATCAGAACCTCGCC
>CAZRFT010000006.1:0-9694 GCA_964599255.1 uncultured Neptunicoccus sp.
CCCAGGTTGGGCGCCTTTCACAGCAATTCCATTTGGTCTGACTTACACTGAAATGGACGCTTGGACGAAATATGCAGGCGGTCAAGAACTATGGGACGAGTTGGCAGGCGAGTTTGGTCTGAAAAACTTTGCCATGGGTAACACTGGCGTTCAAATGGGCGGCTGGTTCAACAAAGAAATCAACTCTGCAGATGACCTTAAAGGTCTGAAGATGCGTATTCCTGGCCTTGGCGGTGACGTCATGGCGAAATTGGGTGCGTCTCCGATTTCTGTTCCAGGTGGTCAGATTTATGAAAACCTTGTTTCAGGTGCGATCGACGCGACGGAGTGGGTTGGCCCATATAATGACTACTTCATGAAGTTCTATGAGGCTGCGAAGTTCTACTACTTCCCAGGTATGCACGAGCCAGGTTCTCAGCTGGCACTTGGTATGAACGCATCATTCTGGGGTAGCTTGTCTGCTAACCACCAGGCGATCATCGAGGCGGCATGTAACGAAGAAAACGCGCGTACAATGGCAGAAACAAATGCCAACAACGGTGCATTCCTCAACAAGCTGATCAACGAGCAAGGTGTTCAGTTGCGTGAATTTAACGACGATGTCTACGACAGCTTCGGTGAAGCAGCAGCGGAAGTTATTGAAGAAGCACGTGATCATTCTGATCTAGCGAAGCGTATCTTCGATAGCCACCTGAAAGCACGTTCTGAAATCGGTGCATGGACAGCATTGTCTGATACTGCATACGTTCAGAAGCGTAACCGTGTGATTAACGGCTAAGCATACATATAATTTGAGCCGCGCCATCCTTGGCGCGGCTTTTTCTTGTTCAAGGGAGGGGCAAGATGGCTTCGACAGCGGCCCGCGCGCAATCAGGGCTTTTTTCAAATCCATTTATCATACGCTCGATTGGCTGGGCCAATCTTTGGCTGATGTTTGCTTTCCTTCTAAACACTGTCTTAACCTTTTGGGTTGGCTTACCGGGGGCGTCGCTTTCGAACGGAGCTACAGGAATTTTGCAGTGGCTTCTTTATCCAGCCTCTGTCGCTGTGGCCATTTTCTTGACGCATAAAAACAATGCGGTCAGTCTTCGCGAAGATAGCTTTTCCATTTCCGATATGAATACCTACTTTATCCGCGCCTGTTTTTGGACAGTCCTAATGGTTGGGATCGTGGATTCCATCATATCATTCATGCGGATCGAGGACTTGCTGCCACTGGTTTTCGGTGAAGAACTCGCAGGGAATTTAGGAAGATCGCATTTTCGCGGACCTTATGTGCATTTCCCCCTTATTATTCTGGGTTTTGTAATTGCGACCAGAACCAAGACATTGGGCTTCCATTGGCTGGCGCTTCTGATTGTAGTTGCTGAGCTGTTGATCGTCGTATTCAGATTTGTCTTTTCATACGAACAGGCATTTATGGCGGATCTAGTTCGCTATTGGTATGGCGCTTTGTTCCTTTTTGCTTCCGCCTATACTCTGTTGGAAGAGGGTCATGTACGCGTCGACATTCTTTATGCAGGCATGAAGGAGAAATCGAAGGGCGTGGTAAATGCATTCGGCTCGCTATTCATGGGTGTTCCTTTGTGCTGGTCCATTCTCTATGTCGGAATGAGTCAGAAAACCTCCATCATCAATAGCCCGATCCTGAACTTTGAAACGACGCAAGCCGGCTTTGGCCTCTATCTAAAATATATGATGGCAGCTTTCTTAGGTGTATTTGCGATTTCAATGATGATCCAATTCACCAGTTATTTCATGGCGGCTGTCGCCGATATTCGTGGCGAAAAGGGTAAATATGTGCCCGCTGCCCCTGGGAGCCCCTAAATGGAACTGTTATTTCTTCTTCTCCTCCTCATTTTAATGGCAGGCGCTTTAGCGTCTGGTTATCCCGTTGCGTTTGCCCTTCCCGGCGCTTCTATCATCACTTTGTTGGCCGCGGGCGCCTCTGGGTATGTTTTCACAGGGGATGCAGGCGCATTCTTTGCCCAATCGGACGCCAAAACGTGGATATCAGCAGGTGTTGCAAACCTTAGGGGGCTGTACTGGGAACCTGAACGCGACACGTTAATTGCGATCCCACTCTTTATCTTCATGGGGATTATGCTTCAGCGCTCTAAAATTGCTGAAGATTTGTTGATCACAATGGCCAACCTGTTTGGGCCCGTTCGCGGTGGTTTGGGAATTTCAGTTGTTTTTGTGGGTGCGTTACTTGCGGCAACAACTGGGATTGTCGGAGCTACCGTTGTTGCGATGGGGCTTATTTCTTTGCCCGCAATGCTTCGCAACAATTACTCGCAATCGTTAGCGACAGGGACGATCGCGGCATCAGGAACGCTGGGGCAAATTATTCCCCCCTCTATTGTTCTTATTATTCTGGCTGACCAATTGGCTTCTGCAGCGGATCAAGGGAACTCAATTCGAAAGGCTTTCCACAAGGATAGCACTGGCGAGCTGACCATGCCGTCAGGCTTTGATGTGACGTCAACCTCCGCCGGTGAGATGTTCCTCGGCGCGTTTATTCCAGGGCTCGTGCTGGTCGGGCTTTATATGGTCTACATACTTGCTTTGGCATTTTTCAAACCAGATGCTGCGCCTTCTGTTCCATACAAAGGTAAGTATGATGGCGCATTTGCGATCAAGGTTTTCGTCTCGCTGGTTCCACCCCTACTGCTTATTTTCTTGGTGTTGGGATCGATTATGGCCGGCATCGCTACCGTAAACCAAGCAGGTGCAATCGGTGCCGCCGGCGCATTGATAATGGCTAGTTACCGGCTGACTGAGGGACGAAAGGACAGTTTCTATCCTGCAATTCTCGCTATTGTTAGCCTGACTGTGCTCGGGTTTGTCCTGTCTAACTTCGACACGAATATCAAAACAGTCGATACCCGTTCCGATGTAATCGGCGTAACTTTGGCCATTCTTGCCTCGGTTGGTGTGGTTATCGCGCTTGTTTGGTCTGGTATTCGAGCCTTTAAAATTGAAAACACGCTCAATGGCGTGATGATTGAGACTGCCAAGGCGACTTCGCTTGTTTTCATCATTCTTCTTGGCGCGGCCATTCTAACCGCCGCATTCCGGGCATTCGGAGGGGAACATTTAGTTCGCGAATTTTTGGAAGGATTGCCAGGTGGCTTCTGGACTAAATTTGTAATCGTCATGGCCGTGATTTTTATCTTGGGCTTTTTCCTAGACTTCATCGAAATCGCCGTGGTGGTTGTACCGATTGTGGCGCCTATCCTTCTGGCTGATCCACAAGCAAACGTAACGGCTGTTTGGCTGGGTGTGATGATCGGCTTGAATATCCAAACGAGCTTTTTAACCCCGCCCTTTGGTTTTGCACTATTCTATCTGCGCGGTGTGGCACCAAAGGTCGTAAAGACCATTAATATGTATAAAGGCGTGGTTCCCTTTATTGCGCTTCAAATCGGGGCCATGGTGATCGTGGCAAATTACCCCAGCTTGGTAAATTACCTGCCCAATCGCATTGCACTAACCTCTGAAAATGCACCACCGCCCCGAAATCCAAAGCTGGCGCATTGCTTGAACCAATATGTAATTCAAGAAGTTGCCCTTAATCGGACCTCAATGATTGATGCTGCTGAGCAAGCAAGTGCAATTGATTACACCGCGCTTCCAGAGGATCTTCAGTCATCGCTGTCAGGAAGCTTTGGAAAGGTTGAAGAAGCCATCAACGCTTTGGATCAAGCAAAACTCGCAACGCAAAACCTTAATGGTGCAACTGTTGAGTTTGCTCCATTGCATAAAGATGTTCGGGCGTTCGAGCGTGACGCGCGACGTTTGGTGCGTGAAATGGAAGATCACCCTGAGATTGATCATAGTGATCTTCTTGCTGATCAGGAGGCGCTCCTCGCTCAAATCCCTGGGGATTGGGAAAGTAAACTTGCAGCATTTCGCTCGTTGCAATCGGAAGAGACCAAAGCCTATGGGGTGTATAAGCGCATAGCTTCGGAGGCCTACGCGCCCATCAAAGAAGTCGTTGGAATTCTTTCCGCAAATAGCGGCTTCGATGCGTTGAGTGCTGATATGGAAGGGATCAAGGACCGTGTGGACAACGAAGATCCGATTATGATGGTCGAAGTTCTTGAGGAATTAGGGGATCGCGTTGGCGCAATAAGCGGTGCAGGCGAAATTCAATCCGCGTTATCCAAGGCGCGCCGTGCTTTGAAAAAGGATGAAATTGATCGCGACAAGGTTAACGCCGCAATGAATGACGCGATCACCGCTTACCAAACACAGACAGTATGGCGGCAGAGCTCTGCTTCCTTGCTTGCTGGTCTTGAGACATACGAAATGGGGTTACGTAATACATTGGGCGTAAACGAACAGGACCGCATTTCTCGGGATCAAGCGCTGTTTGTATCAAGTTGCCAGTCGTCACATCGAGACATCAGCTTGAATTTTTAGGGCTCGGTAAAAAATTTCGGTAGATTGGGATCGCCTTTGATCTTTGATGTTGGTTTTGTTGGGGCTGTAATAAGCAAGACAAAATCCCTATATCGTTTTCATGGCTGAAGTTAATTTTGAAAATAGTTACGCAGAGCTGCCTGCGCATTTTTACACGCATCAAGTTGGGCAGGCTTCGCCCAAACCTGAAATCCTTGCCGTAAATGAAGAACTGGGACAGTTTTTAAATTTACCTGAAGGCTTTTTGTCCTCCGAGGCTGGACTAAATCTAATCTCAGGTGTGGCCTTTCCCAAGTCGGCCAAGCCGCTTGCACAGGCATATGCAGGGCATCAGTTTGGTGGGTTTTCCCCGCAACTAGGAGATGGACGAGCCTTGTTGATCGGCGAGGTTATCGCAAAAGATGGGAATAGATACGATATACAACTCAAAGGTTCTGGATTAACCCCCTATTCCCGAAACGGTGACGGTAAAGCTGGGCTAGGACCTGTTATTCGAGAATATGTCGTTTCTGAAGCCATGCATGCCCTCGGCGTTCCTACAACCCGTAGCTTAGCTGCCATTCGAACCGGCGAAGATGTGTATCGCTCGCAACGTGAAGACGGCGCGATGCTGACCCGGGTAGCACTTAGTCATATTCGCGTCGGCACATTTCAATTTTTTGCGGCACGCAACGATATCGAGGCACTGGAGCAACTTAGTAAATACACGATTACGCGACATTATCCGCAAGCAGCGGAACATGAAAACCCAACGCGTGGCTTGTTTGAAGCCGTTTGTGAAACGCAAGCGAAGTTGATTGCTCATTGGATGTCGCTTGGTTTTATCCACGGTGTGATGAACACCGACAACGTTTCCATTTCAGGCCAGACAATTGATTATGGTCCTTGCGCGTTTATGGACGGGTTTGATGCGATGAAAGTCTTTAGCTCCATCGACACAGGTGGTCGCTATGCCTGGGCACGCCAACCCCAAATTGGAAATTGGAACCTGTTAAGATTTGCAGAAACGTTAATCCCCATATGGGGTAAGGAGGAAGATAAATCTATTGAAGAAGTCCAAGCGTCAATTGGTATTTATGGCGAGAGGGTAAATACCGATATTGCGGTACGGTTCGCAGCCAAACTTGGACTCACGTCGAATGCAGATACCGATAGTTTCACTCAAAACACGTTGGGATTTATGCAAAAAAACTCGCTCGATTTCACGAGGTTTTTTGCCCATCTAAGAGAGGATTTTGACGCTGAAATCGACTTTAAAAATCTGGTGGATGGGGAAGCATGGATTGCCGACTGGCAGAAGCGAGTTGAAAAAGAAGATAATGAGATTTCTTTACAGCGACGAAGGAGCTACTCGCCGATCTATATCCCGCGAAACCATCAAATCGCGCGGATCATTGCGTCCGCGGAAGCGGGTGATGATCAGCCGATTTTTGATTTGATGTCTGTTCTAGCGAAACCATTCACGATGCAAAATGGTGTGGATGATTACTCTGCCGCACCCAAGCCTTCCGAGGAAGTGAGACAAACATTTTGTGGTACGTAACCCTAGTTATTGCACTGACGGTATTGAATACGGCGCACAGAACCAGTTTTTGATCGCATCAAAATTGTCTCGGTCTCCATAAACTCCCCATCGCGATGAGCGCCACGAAGGATTGATCCATCCGTAACACCTGTGGCTGCAAATATCACATCTTGGGACACCATTTCATCCCGCGAATAAATCCGATCTAGATCTGTGATGCCCGCCTTTGCCGCACGCGCTTTCTCGTCATCATTGCGGAAGGTCAACCGACCCCACATCTGACCACCCATGCATTTCAAAGCGGCTGCGGCCAAAACACCTTCGGGAGCGCCGCCAAGGCCCATATACATATCAATACCTGTTCGCGCGGCTTCAGCTGTGTGCATGACACCAGCAACGTCGCCATCAGTAATTAATCGGATGGAGGCGCCAAGGCTACGAATTTGTTCAATTGTGTCTTCATGGCGGGAACGATCTAGAACGCAAACAGTCAATTGATCGGTGCGACAACCCTTCGCTTTTGCCAAAGCCTCTACTCGCTCCTTGGCACTCATTTCCAATGAAACCACATCTTTTTCATAACCAGGTCCAATGGCGAGTTTATCCATATAGACATCTGGTGCGTGAAGCATCGAACCGCGTGGCCCCATTGCAATAACCGTTAGTGCGTTTGGCATATCTTTCGCCGTAAGCGTCGTGCCTTCCAGCGGATCTAGCGCGATATCAACGGCCTCTCCACCTCCGCCGCCAACTTCTTCACCGATATACAACATCGGCGCTTCGTCGCGTTCGCCTTCACCAATGACAACCACCCCGTTGATATCGAGCATATTGAGCTGGGTACGCATTGCCGTAACTGCCGCTTGATCTGCGGCTTTTTCATCGCCGCGGCCAATCCATTTTGCTGATGCGATTGCCGCTGCTTCTGATACGCGCGCAAGCCCAAGCGAAAGCATGCGGTCTTGAAAGTCTTTTTGTTCTACCATTTTGGGCTCCTAAGCCTGTTCAATGCGCAACGCAATCGGGTTGCCGACAACCGCGCCGCTTTGTTCAATTTCTGCCATCGCACCGTTCAAGGTTTCTCGATCCACTTCGTGCGTCACGATAAGGGCCTTTGCGATGTTGTCCTGCACCGGTTCTTGACGAAGCCTTTCAATGGATATGCCACGCTTTCCTAAAATATCTGAAACTTTTGCAAATATTCCAGCTTCGTCTTTCAAGGAGAGCCGCAAGTAAAAACGATGCGGAACACTGACCTGAACAGATTTGGCAAGCTTCAAGCTTTCGGCCGGTTGGCCAAAGACCGGGAGTTTTAAGCCTCGCGCAATATCCATGACATCGCCCATCACTGCACTTGCGGTGGGTCCTTCGCCCGCTCCTGGGCCGCGCAAAACCACCTGTTGAACACTATCAGCCTCAATCACCACCATGTTTGTGCCGCCTTCAAGCTGCGCCAAAGGGGAACTCTGAGGTACCAAAGATGGCCGCATTGATTGTGAAAGGCCATTTTCAGTCATTTGCGAAACACCAAGCAGCTTGATCCGGTATCCCATTTCGCCGGCCGCTTTAATGTCTTCAATTGTAATCTGCCCGATCCCCTCAAGAACAGCGGAATCAAAATCAACCTGCGTCCCAAAAGCAATTGAAGACAGCAAAACCAACTTATGAGCAGCATCAATGCCGCCAACGTCTAGGTTTGGATCTGCTTCAAGATAACCAAGTGCGTCCGCTTCTTTAAAAACCTCTTCGTAAGTAAGGCCAGCCGTTTCCATTCGGGTGAGTATATAATTGCAGGTGCCATTCATAACCCCAATCACGCGTGATATCTGGTTACCAGCCAACCCTTCGGTTAGAGATTTGATAACCGGAATACCACCAGCCACCGCCGCCTCAAATCGTAGATTTACATTATTAGCCTCAGCGGCTTTGGCAAGCGCGTGGCCATGAATGGCAAGAAGAGCTTTGTTGGCCGTTACAACATCCTTGCCAGCCGCAAGGGCGGACTCAACAGCTGCCTTGGCTGGGCCACCTTCACCTCCCATAAGCTCAACGAAAACATCGACGTCATCCCGAGTGGCCAAAGAAGTAGGATCGTCTTCCCATGCATAATCATCGATCGCCACTCCGCGATCCTTGCCACGGGAACGTGCAGAGACGGCTGCAATCTCAATAGATTTTCCTGAACGCGCCTGCAGTAGTTCACGATGAGTCTCAACAATCTTGATTACACCAACGCCAACAGTGCCCAATCCCGCAATGCCTAGTCTGATTTTATCTGACATGTCCAAGCCTCAAATCATCTCTTTGCGTGCTGATTATCCAATCGTCACACAAAGCACAAACGCTTAGTCGCGTTCGGCCTTGCGTCCTTTTCAACGAGAGCCTATTTTCCACCGAGTTCAGCATGGGGAGCGCTGGTTTGAAAATTGCCGTAGCAGGATTGGGCTATGTAGGGCTCGCGAACGCTGTGATGTTTGCTGAAAAACATCAGGTGGTTGGGTATGACATCGATGAAGAAAAAATTGCACAAATTGGCGCCAAAAACTTCTCAATTGATGATCAAGAATTGTCGGATAGATTACAAAACCGTAACCTCGATCTTCGCGCGACATCAAACGCAGAGGACGCATTTTCAGGCGCAGATTTTGTGATTGTGGCAACACCGACAGACTTTGATGAAGCGTTGGGTCATTTTAATACACGCTCCACGGAAGAAGTGATTGCCCTGATCGAGAAGCACTACCCTCAAGCAGTCATCGCACTTCGATCGACTTTACCCATAGGCTTTTCTCAAAAGCAAAATACAAAATATGGGATCAATCACATTCTCTCCGCGCCGGAATTCTTGAGGGAGGGCTCCGCACTCTCAGATTGTCTAAACCCTTCACGAATTGTGGTTGGCGGCGAACTGGTGCAAGCAGAAAAGTTTGCAAAATTAATGCTGGATTGTTGTGAATCGAACTCTGGTGGCATTCACATAATGGCGAATTCAGAAGCTGAAGCGGTAAAACTTTTTTCGAACGGCTATCTTGCCATGCGCGTGGCCTATTTCAATGAACTTGACAGTTTTGCGATGGCTCACAATTTGGATGCCGGAGCTATTGTGAATGCGGTAAGCGAAGACCCTAGAATTGGGATGTATCACAATAACCCCTCATTTGGTTATGGCGGTTATTGTTTACCTAAAGATACCAAACAGTTGGCATCCAGCTTTGATCTTGTGCCGCAGTCTTTGCTCGGCGCTATTGTCGACGCTAATGAAAAGCGTAAATCATTCGTCGCTGAAATCGTTCGTGAGATGAAGCCAGATGTTGTGGGTATCTATCGCCTTTTGACCAAGGCGAAAGGAGACAATTTTCGAGATTCAGCTATTCTTGATATTTTAGAAATATTGAAATCTCAGAGTCAAAAATTGGTAATTTATGAACCTCTCTTATCTGACAGCCATTTCCATGGTGTGCCACTCGAATCGGATTTGCAGGATTTTAAAGAAAGATGTGATTTGGTCCTTGCCAATCGCATCGACGCCAAAATTGAAGACATCCCCGATAAACTATTCAGTCGCGATATTTTTCATCGCGACTGAATAAATTCACATCACCCCTAATTAATAAATAGGGAAGCTGTTTAGGAGGGTTTGGACCTTGGCTTTGACGGCTTGTTCGACCGCGTCGTTTCCGTCCGCGCCGTTGGTCGCCAGCCCATCGACGACTTCCACGATCAGGTCTGCGATTTCGCGGA
>CAZRFT010000007.1:0-1872 GCA_964599255.1 uncultured Neptunicoccus sp.
GGCGCCAGGTAACTAGGCCAGGGCCTAGACAGAGCCAGCTCCCTCGGAATTGCTTAAGGCCACCGGAATGCAACCGTATCACGAGAAGGGCAGAACCCGCCACGGGCTTAGTTAGGGCGCTTGGGGCGATTGTGCAAGGCGACTTGATTTTTGTTCACGAATTGTTCACATTCATCTCATGGGTATTTTAACCGACAGCGATCTTCAACCAGGGCAGCTTTTAGCGCGGGGCGTGTCTCGTCACTTGCGCAGCCTTGGTTTTGCGCCCCTGGAAGAGTTCGTGCCTGTGCGTGGTAAACGCGTTGACGTTATGGCGCTTGGGCCAAAGGGCGAAATCTGGGTTATCGAGTGCAAGTCCAGCCGCGCAGATTTTCAGAGTGACAGCAAATGGGAAGGCTATCTGGAGTGGTTTGATCGCTATTTCCGGGCGGTGGATACTGAGTTTCCCACCGACTTACTGCCTGCGGAAACTGGCTTGATTATTGCTGATGCCTATGACGCGGAAATCGTTCGCATGGCGCCCGAAGATAAACTTGCCCCTGCACGCCGCAAGAAAGTCATCCAGAAATTCGCGATGGATTCTGCGCGCAGATTGCAACGCTATCGCGATCCGCGCCTGGCGCCTTTGCCAGACGACAGCTGATTATTTGGAAAGTTTGCGCGCGGTTTCGGCCGCTGCCCGGATCTCTTCAGCAATTTCTTCGGCTTCTTCAGGGTCAAAATCCATCGGGATCTCAACACCGCCTGCCTCAATGAAGATCCGCACGAAGCCCTGATCGGTTGGGCCGATTTGGAGGTTTGCTTCCATGTCGCGTTCTGTGTTGATGCCCATCGGGTGCAAAGTCCTTTTCGATCGTCGCTGCGCGCCGCACTATCGTGCATTCACTCTGTCGCTTCAATAGCGGTACACCGAGTTTCTGGGGGTGCGAGGCAGCGATATTCGCCTTTTTGAGGGAGTAAAAGCTGACGCGCGGGTCATCTGCGAACGATTCGTGCTTGTGGATAACTCTCGAGATTTCGCGATTGCAGCGTAATTTTCTTCCGAAATACCGCAAAATATGCCGTAAAAATTTCAAAATGCACAAAATATAGGCGAATGCCCCAATATTTTGTTGACCCAGCGGAAATCCGCCTACGACAATTTGACGCGGTCACACGGAACCTCCGCTGCAATGCGTGACCAAACTTGCTGCCGCGGAAAACAAAAGAGGGACTAACAATGTTAGATAATGCGAAGAAGGCCATTGGCGCCTTAACAGAGATCGGCATCGCGCTTTTGGCGCTGGCGATCGTGGCGTCGCTTTTGGTTGGCCCATCCAACATGGCATTCCTGGGGGATGTCGTTGGCAATATCACCGCACTGGTCTCACAGCTCGGTAGTGCAGGTCTCGCGGGTCTGATCTCGCTGGGTGTTGTGCTCTGGCTGTTCAGAGGCTGACCTCTCGCTCTCCCAATAGCACCCACCAAAAAGGGCCAATGCCATGACCAGATTTTCCGACTTTCTCACCTCTGTGCAACGCGTCTTTCGACAGGTCACCGAGACGGGATTCGTTTTTCTGGGCTTCGTGGTTTTGGTCTATCTGCTGTTGGGAGAGCAATCCGGCGATTTCGTGATCTCTGTCATCGCCAATATCTCGGTTCTGGTGAACGTCATCACCCCACAGGTCCTTGCGGCTGTGGGATTGGGGTTGGCTCTGATCGTCGTGGTAAAAAACCGTAGAGAATGATCTAAATGCGGCTTGACGCTCTTAAGCGAACAGCCTAAGTCAGCCGTCACCAACGTGCCGCCTTAGCTCAGTAGGTTAGAGCGCTTGATTGTGGATCAAGAGGTCCCCCGTTCGAGCCGGGGAGGCGGTACCATTTCTCTCAAAA
>CAZRFT010000008.1:0-6412 GCA_964599255.1 uncultured Neptunicoccus sp.
CGATTGCGCTACCAATCCTTACATCGCCGTTGCCTCCGTCTTGCAAGCCGCACGCCTTGGCGTCGAAAATGACTACCCCCTGCCGCCTGCCGAAGATCTCGATGGGCTTGAAAACACGCGCGCAACGCGTCATGTCGCCCCTTCACTTGATCGGGCACTGGATGATCTCGATAAGGATGCTGTGCTACGAGAGGCCGTGGGGCTCGAGCTTTGTGATGCCATTCTCTTTATGAAACGCGATGAATGGAAACGGCTGCGCGGGAAATCCGTGGACGAGGTGCGGGATTTTTATCTTCCTTTTGTCTAGGGCTCATGCAACCCAAAAGGGGACCCGCACACCTTTAATGTCTCAGGGAAACAGGGGCATACTTTAAATGAATAATCGAACATTGGATTTGTAATTCAAAAATGATCTCAATAAACGATTATAGGAGGGTTATTTCTGCTGTGGCCCCTCAAAAATCTTTAATAGTATAATATTTGGACACCTAAAATGAACTATGCATTCATTGGATTTGGCGAAGCCGGTCAAGCGTTCGTAAACAACTGGTCAACCAAACATCGTTCACAAACAAAAGCTTTCGATATCAAAAGCTTGCAAGACGATACTCAGATAACGGAAGCAATGCAAAAGCATGGCATCTTAGAAACACAGAGCGCCACACAATCTGCGGCCGAGGCGGATGTGATTTTTTCACTCGTCACGGCGGATCAGGCAACGAACGCTGCGGCCAGTGTAGGGCCCATGAAAAAGGGGGCCCTCTATCTAGAATGTAATTCAGTCTCCCCAGGCACCAAGAAAGAAAATGCAGAAATCATACATGCAGCTGGTGGAACTTTAGTAGATGTAGCGGTCATGGCGCCCGTCCAGCCGGCGCTAAACAAAGTCCCCCTTCTCTTATCCGGAGAAGCGGCCCCAGAGGCCGAAGCAATTTTAAATGAGCTTGGTATGAACCCGTCGGTACTGGATGGTGAGGTAGGTCTTTCTTCGTCAATTAAAATGATCCGCTCCATCATGGTAAAGGGCATGGAGGCGCTTTTTGCCGAATGCGTCCTATCTGCAGTCAAAGCAGGGGTAGACGAAACGGTTCTCGCGTCACTAGAAAAATCGTTTCCCGCCATGAATTGGATGAAACAAGCAGGCTACAACTTCGAACGCATGTCCGTTCACGGTCGTAGACGTGCTGCGGAAATGATCGAAAGCGCCAAAACTATAGAAGAGCTTGGCCTCCCCAACGCAATGACCCAAGGCACGGTTAAATGGCAAACGCTTCTGGGGGAAATGGGCTACACGCCCACTTCAGAAGATTACGCAGATATCGCCTCGGACTTGCTCAAAAAGATATAAGGGCGCCGCCTACTCCGCCGCCTCGACATATTCATCCATTGGCGGACAGGTACAAACAAGGTTTCGATCACCAAAGGCATTATCCACACGGTTCACAGCGGGGAAATATTTATCCACGCGGCGTGCACCGGCAGGATACATCGCTTGTTCGCGGCTATAGGGGCGTTCCCAATCGCCAACCATATCCTCAAGCGTATGCGGTGCATTTTTCAGCGGGTTGTTTTCCGCATCCATCTTGCCGTCGGCAATTGCCTGAACCTCATCCGCAATCGACAACATCGCATCACAGAAACGGTCAAGCTCGGCTTTGGGTTCTGATTCCGTTGGTTCAACCATCAACGTGCCCGCCACGGGCCAAGACATTGTTGGGGCGTGAAAACCACTATCCATCAGACGTTTGGCAATGTCATCAACGGTCACGCCAGCACGATCATTGAATGGGCGGGTATCCAAAATACATTCATGCGCCACGCAACCTTTGTTGCCTTTATAAAGAATGTCATAGGATTTGCTTAACCGCGCCGCGACATAATTCGCATTCAAAATCGCGATCCGCGTTGCTTGCGTCAGCCCCTCTGATCCACACATCAAAATATAGGCCCATGAAACTGGCAGGATCGATGCAGACCCAAATGGTGCCGCCGAAACCGGCCCGACAATGCCTTCAAAATGCGGATGACCTGGAAGGTGCTGCTCAAGATGCTTTTTCACCCCAATCGGACCCATGCCCGGACCACCGCCCCCATGCGGGATACAGAATGTCTTGTGCAGGTTCAGGTGGCTCACATCGCCGCCCAAATCCCCTGGGCGCGACAAACCGACCATGGCGTTCATGTTGGCTCCATCAATATAAACCTGACCGCCGTGCTCATGCGTGATCTCGCAAACCTCAAGCACGGTTTCCTCAAACACCCCATGCGTCGACGGATAGGTAATCATTGTGCCAGCCAGATGCTCTGAATGTTCCTCTGCCTTGGCGCGGAAATCATTAAGATCAATATTGCCTTCTTCGTCGCTTGCCACGGGGACGACTTTCCAACCCACCATCATCGCGCTGGCAGGGTTCGTGCCATGTGCAGACATTGGGATCAGGCAAACATTGCGATGCCCCTGATTGCGCGCAACATGGTAATTGCGAATAGTCAAAAGACCCGCATATTCGCCCTGCGCGCCAGAATTTGGTTGCATCGAAAAGGCGTCATAGCCCGTGATCTGGCACAGCTTTTCTGACAAATCATCCAACATGATCTGATAACCTTCGACCTGATCATCAGGCGCAAAGGGATGAATATTGGCAAATTCTGGCCATGTCACAGGGATCATCTCGGTTGTGGCATTCAGCTTCATCGTACACGAACCCAGCGGGATCATCGCACGGTCTAACGCCAAATCACGATCAGCAAGACGGCGCATATAGCGGGTCATTTCCGCTTCAGCGCGGTTCATATGGAAAATTGGGTGCGTCAAATACTCAGACGTACGCAACATCTTTTCTGGAATCGCAAATTCGATTTTCGGCTTTGCTGGGAACGATTCCTCGCCGCCAAAAATGTGCCAAAGCGTTTCGACGTCCTTCGGCTCAGTCATCTCATCAAGCGAAATCCCGATTTTGTCTTTGCCGATCTTGCGAAGGTTGATGCCCTTTTCCAGCGCCTTAGAAATCGTGGCCTTTTGGAACGCGCCAGATTGGATGGTCAGTGTGTCAAAATAGGTTTCGTTCAGAACTTCTACGCCCAGCTTCTTCAAGCCTTCGGCCAAGATGCGTGTGTTTTGATGCACCATCTGTGCAATCGACTTGATGCCTTCTGGCCCATGATAGACCGCATACATTGACGCCATCACCGCCAACAACGCTTGCGCCGTGCACACATTCGAATTCGCTTTGTCCCGGCGAATATGTTGCTCACGCGTTTGCAGGGACAGGCGCATTGCTGAATTGCCGCGACTGTCAACGGATACTCCAATAATGCGACCCGGCATTGATCGCTTCAGCTTATCGGTACAGGCCATGTAAGCGGCATGCGGTCCACCAAATCCAAGCGGCACGCCAAAGCGTTGTGTGGATCCCACTGCAATATCAGCACCCATTTCACCGGGGGTTTTCAAGAGCGTCAGTGCCAATGGATCAGCAATCACAGTGCCCAATGCGCCTGCCTCATGAAGGGCGGTCATCTGATCCGTGAAATCACGGATGGCGCCATCTGTGCCTGGGTATTGGAACATCGCCCCAAAAACGGCGGATGCATCAAGGTCCTTCGGATCGGCAATGATCAACCCAATCCCCAAAGTTTCGGCGCGTGTCCGCACCACCGCAATATTTTGCGGGTGACAATGTTTGTCGATGAAGAAGGCTTTCGCTTTCGACTTCGATGATCGTTCCGCCATTGCCATGGCTTCCGCCGCCGCAGTCGACTCGTCGAGCAAAGAGGCATTGGCAATTTCCAACCCTGTCAGATCAGACACCATGGTTTGGTAGTTAAGAAGCGCTTCCAAACGCCCTTGGCTAATCTCTGGCTGATACGGTGTGTAGGCCGTGTACCATGCCGGATTTTCCAAAATGTTACGCAAGATTGGCGCAGGCGTCACAGTGCCGTAATACCCCTGCCCAATCATCGAGGTCATGACTTTGTTTTTATCCGCCACTTCACGCAAATGATCGAGCACCTTAAGCTCGGTCATTGGCCCGCCAATATCTAGGGGCGCTTTCTGTCGGATCGCCTTGGGGATTGTGGCATCAATTAAATCATCAACACTGTCATATCCAATCACAGCCAACATCTCTGCCATTTCGGCAGGCGATGGGCCGATATGACGGCGGTTGGCGAAATCATAGGTATCGTAATCCGTAGGCGTAAAAGTCATCTGCGTCTCGCTAGTCGATTAGTTTTTTGTAAGCTTCCAAATCCATCAGCTCTTCAAGCTGTCCGGCATCAGAAATTTTGATCTTATAAACCCAACCATCGCCTTCTGGATCTTCGGTCAGTTTCACAGGATTGTCGGCCAAAATTTCATTCACTTCAGTGATCTCACCATCAACAGGTGCATAAAGCTCAGAGGCCGCTTTTACCGATTCCACCACACCGATTTCATCGGTCTTGGCGAATGTGTCACCCTCGTCTTTCTGCTCCACATATACGGCTTCGCCCAACTGCTCTGCAGCATAGGCCGTAATACCAAACGTGGCTGTATCACCTTCAACAGTGATCCATTCATGTTCTTCGGAATAATAGGTTGTCATTGATTTAATCCTCCCGTTTGTAATTCTGTTTGACGAAGGGCAGTTTTGCCACCTCTGCCCCATGCGGCTTGCCGCGGATCATCAGCGTGACAGCCGTGCCCGCATCATGATGTCCCGTGGCCACATATCCCATCGCAACCGGGGCGCCCACCGTGGGGCCAAAGCCACCCGATGTAATTTCCCCAATAACATTTCCATCGGCGTCACAAATCTCTGTACCTGCACGCGCTGGTGCCCGCCCCTCTGGACGAATACCAACCAACTTGCGCGTGGCACCATCCGCAATTTGTCCTTGAATAACTGCGTCACCCGGAAACCCACCTTCGCTGCGGCGGCGTTTTTGAATGGCCCAAATTAGCCCCGCTTCAATTGGCGATGTGTCTTGCGTGATGTCATTTCCATAAAGGCAAAGCCCCGCTTCCATGCGCAAACTATCCCGCGCGCCCAGACCTGCGGGTTCACAATCGTCATGATCAAGAAGGGCTTTCGCAATTTTCTCAGCCTCGCCTGCCGGCATAGAAATTTCGTACCCATCCTCGCCCGTGTAGCCGAGCCTTGAAATGCGCACGGGAACGCCGTCAATCTCAGCTTCCATGGTTTCCATGAAATTTAGATGCGCTGCCGCGGCACAGAACCCGACCAACACGCCCTCGGCCCGTGGACCTTGCAACGCGATCAATCCTTGATCCGTCAGCTCGGTTAGCTCCACGCCATTCAAGTTATCGCGCATATGCCCAATATCCTGATCACGCATGGACGCATTCACCACGACATAAAAATAGTCACCTGCGTTAGAGATGATCAGATCATCTAAAATCCCACCCTTATCATTGGTGAAAAACGTGTAACGCGCCTTCCCCTCGGGCAGGTTTACGATGTCGGCTGGAACCAGCTTCTCTAGCTCTTGGGCAACATTGTCGCCCCGCAAAATAACCTGTCC
The DNA here is from genome assembly GCA_964599255.1 of uncultured Neptunicoccus sp. Lineage (GTDB taxonomy): Bacteria > Pseudomonadota > Alphaproteobacteria > Rhodobacterales > Rhodobacteraceae > Amylibacter. The sequence continues at coordinate 5,527 of CAZRFT010000008.1, forward strand.
CATATGGGACACATCAAACAGCGCGGCCTTCTCGCGGCATTGGGTATGTTCGGCGATAATGCCTTCAAATTGCACAGGCATATACCAGCCGGCAAAATCGACCATTTTTGCGCCCAGCGCTTCGTGAAGAGATGTCAGTGGCGTGTGTTTTGGATCAGACATTTGGCAACTCGTTCGGTCACTCTGCATTGAAGCAGGATTCGGATAAAGAGGAATATTACCAATGTTTCCTATAGGAAACTTTTTCTCTGATCAAGGAAATTTATGCAATCGAGCCAGAGCGCCCCGCATTCCGACCCGAAAAGATACATCCGCCCAAAAATGTCCCTTCCAGCGCGTTATAGCCATGATAGCCGCCGCCGCCAAATCCTGCAACTTCACCCACCGCAAAAAGCCCCGGAATTGCCTTCCCATCTGCGCCGATCATTTGTGCGTCCAAATCGGTCTGGAAACCGCCCAGTGTCTTGCGTGTCAGGATATTGAGCTTGACCCCAATTAGCGGCCCATTCTCTGGGTCCAAAATCTTGTGCGGTTTGGCCGTACGCAAAAGCTTATCCCCTTTGTAATTTCGCGCGGCCAAGATCGCCTGCATCTGTGCATCCTTGGTAAAGGGGTTCGCCACCTGCGCATCGCGCGCTGCAATCTGTTCACGAATATGATCCACGTTCAACAAAGCCTTGGGTGTCAGCTTGTTCATCCCTGCAATCAGTGTCTCCAAATCTTCAGCTACAACAAAATCAGCGCCATGTTCTTTAAACGCCTCAACATGCTTTGTAGCCTTTTTATTGAGCACCCGCTGGCGAATTACCTCGGCCCATTTGTTGGATGCGAAATCAGAGTTCTGCTCTGACCCGGACAAGGCAAATTCCTTTTTCACAATCTTCTG
>CAZRFT010000009.1:0-5351 GCA_964599255.1 uncultured Neptunicoccus sp.
GCATCCTTATCAAAATCGTAATGTGCTGCGAGCGCATCAATCGTCTGTCTGAAATACGGGCTTTTCCCCTTCGCCCAAGGGGCCAATGCACCCTCATAAAGCGATAGCTTGGGATCTGGGACAACCAAACGCTCATCAAAGAACAGCTCTACCCCTAAACCATCACATTCTGGGCAGGCCCCAAAGGGCGCGTTGAAAGAGAATAGGCGCGGCTCGATCTCTGGAATAGTAAAGCCAGATACCGGACAGGCAAAATTCTCCGAAAACGTTATCCGCTCCCCTTCGTCATCCGCGCGTTCTAAAATCGCGATACCGTCTGCTAAATCTAGGGCTGTGCGGAAACTGTCGGCTAGCCGTGTTTCCAACCCCTTTTTGATGACGATCCGATCGACTACCACATCGATATTGTGGCGGAATTTTTTGTCGAGCGCGGGCGGCTCATCTAGGTCATAAAACTCGTTATTGACTTTAACGCGTTGAAAACCTTGCTTTTTTAATTCAGCAAATTCCTTGCGATATTCACCTTTGCGATCCCGAACAATCGGGGCCAGCAAATAGGCACGCGTGCCAGCTTCCATTGCCATCGCGCGATCAACCATATCGGAGACTTGCTGTGCCTCGATCGGTAATCCCGTCGCTGGTGAATACGGCGTGCCTGTTCGTGCAAACAAAAGACGCAAATAGTCATAAATTTCAGTGACCGTACCAACAGTCGAGCGAGGGTTTTTCGACGTTGTTTTCTGCTCGATTGAAATTGCGGGCGATAAACCAGCAATATGATCCACATCGGGCTTTTGCATCATGTCAAGGAATTGGCGCGCATAGGCTGACAGGCTTTCGACATAGCGACGCTGCCCTTCGGCATAGATCGTATCGAAGGCGAGCGAAGATTTCCCCGATCCAGACAGCCCGGTAATAACTGTTAGGGAATTGCGCGGAATATCCACATCTACTGATTTAAGATTATGCTCGCGGGCGCCCCGCACTTCGATATTCTTCAATTCCGCCATATAGCCCTCTGCTCGCACGCATCACTTGGGTTGCGTGCAAATGTGTATAAAGATTTTACGAAAGAACAAAAGGGGAATATAGCTATACGCTGCCCATTATTTTGCGTACGTAATTCCGAGTTTCTTTGAAGGGAGGGATGCCCCCATATTTCTTCACATTATGCGGACCGGCATTATAAGCCGCCAAGGCCAAACGCCAGCTTTTAAACTCGTCATATTGCCAAGACAGATAACGCGCGCCACCTTCTAGGTTTTGACGCGGATCGCGCGGATTTACACCCAGCAAACGCGCAGTTTGGGGCATAAGCTGCGCCAAACCAATTGCACCTTTGGGGCTAATTGCACGTGGGTTCCAGCCACTTTCAGCCTGAACCAGACGCTTGAACAAATCGACTGGGATACCATGCTGACGCGCCGCAGCCTCCGCCATGGGGGCATAGATGCCTTTGTAGTTGCTGTTGAAACGCGGTAGCGGCTCAATCAACTCGCCCGTATTTAGATCATAAGTTGGTTTGTATTTTTGGTTGGAACGCTTGTCCAAAAGGCGTGAATGTTTCCGCAGAATATCCGCCTGAGCAGTGGTGGATGCCCCTGCGGCCAGTGCTGCCAATATTAGCCCGCGTCGATTCATTGCCTCACCCAATAAGGTTTCGCGTTTGATTACACATAATTCAGTTAAAATTCAAAAAGTTTTCTAGGCTTCGGCAAAAATTAGCGATTTGCTAAGGCTTGGACAGGGTATTATTAACCATGATTGAGCTTGAGATTCGAAAGGTACGTTAATGGCTGGTTCTTTAAATAAAGTAATGTTGATCGGGAATTTGGGACGCGATCCAGAAATCCGTACTTTTCAAAATGGGGGTCGTGTTTGCAACTTCACTATCGCGACTTCTGAAACGTGGCGCGACAAGAACACGGGCGAACGTCAGGAAAAAACGCAATGGCACAATATTGCGGTTTTCAGTGACGGCTTGATCAACGTGGTCGAGCAATATGTCAAAAAAGGCTCCAAAGTCTTTGTCGAAGGGCAATTGGAAACCCGTAAATGGCAAGATCAAAACGGCCAAGATCGCTACACAACAGAAGTTGTTATTCGCGGCTTTGGTGGCACTCTGACAATGCTGGACGGTCGTAACGGCGGTGGCAGTGGTGGTGGATATGATGCCCCCGCACCTTCTGGCGGCGACTATGCAGCGCCACCTCCATCTGATTTGGACGACGAAATTCCGTTCTAAGCCTATCCGCGACAGATTGGTCGCTATTGATGCTTTAATACCCTGCCTGTCAGCTTAGGGTTTCCCTAAACAAAGGGAGATTCTGCCGTGAAAGTTGGCTTTATTGGTTTGGGAAATGTGGGCGGTAAGCTGTCAGGCTCGCTATTGCGCAATGGCGTGGAACTTTATGTTCGCGATCTGAATGACGCGTTGGTTCAAAAATTTGTGGGCCTTGGCGCTAAGACCTGCGCCACAAATAAGGAACTCATGGAAACCTGTGACGCGGTGATTACCTGTTTGCCGTCTCCTGCAGCCTCTGCTGCCGTTATGGAGGCCGATGACGGGCTTTTGGCAGGCATGTCATCTGGTAAAATCTGGATGGAAATGTCCACCACAGACGCTGAAGAGGTCAAACGCCTTGGCGCGATGGTGGACGCCAAAGGCGGTGCGGCGGTTGATTGTCCCGTCTCTGGCGGCTGTCATCGCGCGGATACGGGTAATATTTCCATCTTTGCGGGCTGTTCGCGTGAAACCTTTGATCGGATATTCCCCCTACTGACCACTATGGGGCGCCGTATTTTACATGCAGGCGATCTGGGTGCGGCCTCGATCTTGAAGGTTGTGACGAACTATCTGGCGACTGCGAACCTTGTTTCTTGTTGTGAGGCGCTGGTTGTCTGCAAAGCGGCTGGCATGGATTTGGGTACATCCTACGAAGCGATTGCTGCCTCTTCTGGGACAAGTTTTGTTCATGAAACAGAAAGCCAAGTCATTCTGAATGGATCGCGTGACATTAGCTTCACAATGGATCTGGTTAAAAAGGATATTGGTCTCTTCGATGCTTTGGCACAGGCGCATAATGTGCCCTTGGAACTCTCCCCACTGCTCTGTCAGATTTTCGATGATGGTATTGAAAAATATGGGCCCAGAGAGTGGTCGCCCAATATTATAAAACGACTCGAAGATGTGACAGGATTAGATATTCGCGCCCCTGGTTTTCCAGCCGAAATGCTTGATGACGAACCAGAGGAGCCTGGTTATGAAATTCGCCGCAGTTAGCACTTATAACTAGCTGATTTTACTGCCTTTTATTCTGATTTGCTTGGAGCCGAATTGAGGCGTCTATAGAGCGCTCGAATTTGCCATTTAGCCAATTTTATGGTAGGATTAACAAAACTATAAAATCGAGCTGAACATGACCGACGAGACGGACGACACCTCCGAAGAGATACGTGAAAAACAGCCCTATGATGGGCCACAAATCACGATCGAAGAGGAAATGAAATCCTCTTATCTCGACTATGCAATGTCGGTTATCGTCAGTCGCGCCATCCCAGATTTGCGCGATGGCCTGAAACCAGTACACCGCCGTATTCTCTATGCAATGCATGAGACCGGCAACACATCTGACAAATCTTATCGAAAATCTGCGCGTCCCGTGGGCGACGTCATGGGGAAATACCACCCCCACGGGGATGCGGCCATTTATGACGCTTTAGTGCGCATGGCACAGGATTTTTCAATGTCCCTGCCCCTTCTTGATGGCCAGGGAAATTTCGGGTCTATGGACGGGGATAATCCAGCAGCTATGCGCTACACCGAAGTGCGCATGGATAAACCCGCGGCCTTCCTGCTTGAAGATATCGATAAGAATACTGTTAATTTCCAAGACAATTACGACGGCAAGGATTTAGAACCCACGGTTCTACCCGCTCGCTTCCCGAACATGCTGGTAAACGGCGCTGGCGGCATTGCTGTAGGTATGGCAACCAATATTCCACCGCACAACCTTGGCGAGGTTGTGGACGCGTGTCTGGCGCTGATTGAAAACCCTGATCTGGGTATCAATGATTTGATGGAATATGTGCCGGGCCCCGATTTTCCCACGGGCGGCGTTATTTTAGGCCGCTCTGGTGCTATCAAAGCTTATACAGAGGGACGCGGCTCCGTCATTTTGCGTGCCAAAACGCGGGTCGAAGAAATTCGCAAAGATCGCTACGCCATTGTGGTCGATGAAATCCCCTATCAGGTGAACAAAGCGACGATGATCGAAAAAATCGCGGAACTTAGCCGCGACAAAAAGATCGAAGGCATCGCACATGTCCAAGACGAATCCGATCGCGTCGGCGTTCGTGTTGTTGTGGAGCTGAAACGCGATGCCACCGCAGAGGTAGTGCTAAACCAGCTCTATCGTTTCACGCCGCTTCAAACGTCTTTTGGGTGTAATATGCTTGCCCTAAACGGTGGGCGTCCAGAGCAGTTAACGCTTTATAAATTCCTCGATGAATTCATTAAATTCCGTGAAGAGGTCGTTGCGCGACGTACTGCATTTGAGCTGAACAAAGCGCGTGAACGCTCTCATATCTTATGCGGCTTGGCGGTTGCAGTTTCTAATGTTGATGAAATTGTATCAACGATCCGCGCCTCTCGCGACCCTGCCGAAGCGCGTGAAAAGCTGATGACACGCAAATGGCCGGCGGCCGATATTGCTGAGTATATCGAACTTATCGATGATCCAAGCCATACAATGAATGAGGATGGCACCTATAACCTTTCTGAAACGCAGGCACGTGCCATCCTAGAACTTCGATTGCAGCGTTTGACCGCTATGGGCGTGCAAGAGGTCACAGACGAGCTTCAAGAGCTTGCAAAAAAGATCACAGATTATCTTGATATTCTACGGTCCCGCGAACGGATTATGGCGATCATTTCTGATGAGCTTCGTGAAGTGAAAGAGAAATTTGCCGTTCCTCGTCGTACTGAAATCACCGAATGGGCGGGTGATCTTGATGATGAGGATCTGATTGAGCGCGAAGAGATGGTCGTAACCGTTACCGATCAAGGTTATATCAAACGCACCGCCCTTGAAGAGTTCCGCGCACAAGCGCGTGGCGGCAAAGGACTTCAAGGTATGTCCACAAAAGATGAGGACTTTGTTTCCAACATGTTTGTGGCAAACACACATACCGCCCTGTTGTTCTTCACCACAGATGGCATGGTTTACACATTGAAAACCTGGAAACTGCCACTTGGCGGTAGAAATGCCAAAGGCAAAGCAATCGTCAATATTCTGCCGATCGAAGCCGGCGTTTCGATTGCGGCATTGATGCCAATCGATGCCCCAGAG
>CAZRFT010000010.1:0-17796 GCA_964599255.1 uncultured Neptunicoccus sp.
GATGACATCCGCTTGATCCAACTACGCCTCCCTTGGGGTTACTCGGTGCAAGTTTTACATGCGGGGATTTTCAGTCAAGCGGCAGGCCCGTTAATGACGGAACGGAATTCGCGCGATCTCTTCAAAAAACCCATCTTCCCGCTCGCCACAAATTGAAAGCGCATCCAACCACCAAGGCACGCTTAAAAAGGGCGCAAGCATTGGGGTCAGCACCTCCCGAACCGCATCCGTATCATCTAACGGCCCCGTCAACGTCATGTGGAAACGAAAGTCCTCTTTTACAAAAGGATGTCCATATTCCTCTAAATAACCCTCTTGCCGCGCGCTCAGTTTCGTTTTGCGTCGTCGCGCCAACTCCTCTGGGCTTGATACGGCACGAAAGGGCTCAAACCACTCCACGATCTCACCCGCCATATCTGTGAAATTGGGCGCCTGTGCGACAGGGCGAAGTGCTAAAAATCGCCCCAGACGCGCCAATTCAAAACGGTCAAGATCAAGGGGCGCATGATGGCGCGCAAATTCATGTGCAGCATCCAGAACCGCGTCCTCATTAACCCCTTCGACCAAACGAAACGGCGCCTTCAACGTGCCATGAAATCCGTATTTTCTGGGCCGCTTTGTTATGGATCCTAAATCAAATCCATCGATCCTCATCTGTGGTGCCGACTTGCCACTATGCAAATCCCACCCAAGCCACGCGGCACCAAAAGCCGCAACATGGCTGTCTGGATCAGGCGTGCAATAAATGGCAATGCGCGAATAGTTTTTCATACAATCAAAAAGGCTTCTGAGCCGCGTTTGGATTTTTACCAATCACTAACATCTTTGGGGTGAATTTTAAGCCTCTGATATGATAATCGGGTGAGGTATGTTTTATCCGAAACCTTTTGTTAGGAATTGGGCGCATTTTCGTTAAGCACCTATCCTATTTGCGACATCAAAATCGCACCTACGTGATACCGACGCATTACCGACGCCTACACCCCCAGTTTACCGATCGGGTTATCGCGCCGTCATGTCGCAAACTGAACAATGTAAACGCTGCGTTCGCAGCGCTTACAAACCTAGCGCATAACAAACGGATCGGGCATCGGCGCGTCGCTCGTATTGATCCAAACGGTACGTGTGCGGCTATAGTCATGAATGGTATCCAACCCACTTTCGCGCCCATAGCCAGTGTCTTTATTCCCCCCAAATGGGGCCGTGGGTGAGATAACCCGCCACGTGTTGATATAGGTAATTCCGCCAGCCAATTTCTTGGTCAATCTCATACCGCGTGCTAGGTCACGGGTAAACGCTCCACCGGCGTAGTGAAATCTGGAATTGTTAGCAATTTCAACGGCTTCGTCTTCACTCTTAAAGCTACGGACGGATAACACAGGGCCAAAAAGCTCTTCTTCAAAGACGGGTAACGCATTGCCTTCACACAGCACGATCGTGGGCTCAAAATAGTTACCCGTTTCAAAGTTTTCAGGCACCTTGCCACCCGTGATCAACTTGGCACCTTTGTCCAAGCTTTCACCCAAAAGCGTCTCGATTTTGTCGCGCTGACGGCGCGTGCAAAGTGGCCCCATTTCTGTGGCCTTATCCATCGGATCCCCGATCTTAATCGCAGCGGCCTTTTGGGTAAGGATTTCTAAAAACTCATCGCGTATGTTTTCCTGAACCAACAAACGTGATCCCGAAACACAAGATTGACCCGCCGCCGCAAAGACGCCCGCCACGACCCCATTCGCTGCACTTTCAAGATTGGCGTCATCAAATACCAAAACAGGATTCTTGCCGCCCAGCTCTAGCGTTAACAGGGCGAAGTTCTCAGCGGTGTTTTTCACAACATTTCGTGCCGCCTCTACACCGCCCGTAAAAGCAACACGGGCAACATCGGGATGCGAGGTCAGTCGCGATCCGCATGACGCGCCATAACCCGCAACAACGTTCACCACACCGGGCGGAAAGCCTGCATCGTGGATCAATTCCGCAAGTTTCAAAACTGGCGTCGGCGCATCCTCCGAGGCTTTAATGACCATCGTATTCCCCATCGCCAAGGCAGGCCCGAGCTTCACACAAGTCAAGAAAATCTGGGAATTCCAAGGGATTACAGCCGCGACCACCCCCAATGGCTCGCGTGTGGTCATGCAAATCATCTCTGGCTTGTCATGGGCCAGCGTCTGCCCCGTCACCTTGTCTGCAAGTCCCGCATAAAAGCGCAGATACTCCGCCATATAACGCACTTGTGCTGCCGTTTCGCGGAGGATCTTTCCACTATCGCGCGTTTCAATTTCGGCAAATTCTTCGGCGCGTTCTTCCAGCAAATCACCCAACCGATAAAGCGCTTTGCCGCGCGCCGATGCCGTCATTTCTGCCCAGGGGCCCGTTTCAAAAGCACGCTTTGCCGCGGCCACCGCGCGATCAACATCCACTTCCGTGGCCTCAGGTGCGCTTGTCCATTCCTCTTCCGTAGCGGGGTTGACGCAGGCAATGCGTTTGCCTTCTGCACCGTCACAAAACGCCCCATCGATATAAAGTTGAAACTTCATAATCTCTCCATCCAATCCAAAATATCCTGCGCCAGTTCCTTGGGGAATTGCAACGGTAGGAAATGGGCTGCATCCTCATATATCTTAGCCTCTGCCGCTGGGATTTTCGCGGCCAGATTTGTTGTCATTTCGGGCGTTGAGCCCGTGTCGAGCGATCCTGTTGCCACAAAGCTAGGGCACGTGATCCCATCGACCTTTTCCACCAAAGCCTGATCAGCCTCAGCAAACAAAGCATAGTTCTTCAAAAATTGGCTAGAATCGTTTGTTTCCAAGCGTTTACGCGTCGAAGCAACCAATGCATCGGGGGCAAAATGCGCTGGGAACCAGCGCGTAAGAGCCGCATCAATAATTTCACTAGGCCCCTCTTTCATCGCGGTTTCAAGACGCGCCGCAACGCCTGCCCGTTGTTCGGCACTTCGATCAAATACAGGGTTCAACAGGATCAAATGCGAGATCCGCTCTGGTTGATCAAGTGCCGCAAATTGCGCAATCATCGCCCCCATCGAAAAGCCGCAAAGCGCAAATTGCTCCCAGCCCAAGGCATCCGCCTCGGCCCAAAGGTCACTTGCAAATTCGGGTAACGAGGCCGCGTCCACCCAGCGCGGCCCCTCCCCACTCCCCCGTAGGTCATAGGCGTGTGTTTCAATCCCAAGGGCGGCTCGAAGCGGCTCAAACACATTCCTATCCAACCCGACCCCATGCAAAAGGATCATGCGGTCAGACATTCGGCATCACCTTGTCGATAAATAGCTTCAAGCTCTCGCGCTTCGCTTCAAAGGGCGCACCGCTATCGATCCAGAAACTATATTCATCAAACCCAAGCGCTTTGTATTTTTGCACGCGTTCTGTCACTTCCTCTGGCGTGCCAACGGCATTTTGTGCGCGCATTGCCTCGGGCGCGTACATCTCATTCGCGGCCAGTTCTTCATCGCTCAATGGATCAATCGAGCCATCATAAATGGTTCGTTTGTTCATGAACCAGGCACCGAAATAATTATAAAAACGCGAAAGGTCGTTTGTTAGCGAGGATAACGCCGCCTCTGTTTCACCAACTGCTGTGTGGTTTAGCAGCATGGTTTTACAAGATTTTTCTGGAAATTTGGCTCGCGACTCAGCGATTTTCTGCGCTGCGTCCTCAATCTCTTCATCGCCTTTCCACAGGGGCGTGACCTGAATGTTGCAATCTTGCTCTAACGCAAATTCCATAGAATTTGGATCCCGCGCAGCAATCCAAACGGGTATCCCATCTTTTTGGGCCGGCTTTGGAACAGCTGTTGCGTTCGGAAATTCCCAATGCTCCCCTGCATGCGCGTAGTCCCCCTGCCACAAACCTTTTAGCGCAGGGATCATCTCGCGCAGTTTTTGACCGGCGGTCCACGCGTCAATGCCACTGCCCAGCCGGTCGTACTCATATTGATAGGCGCCGCGTGCAATCCCCAACTCCAGCCGTCCACCAGAGATCAGATCGGTCATCGCCGCTTCACCTGCCAAACGAATAGGATGCCAAAACGGCGCGACGATTGTACCGGTCCCCAATCTGATCTTCGAGGTTTTTTGACTAAGCTCGGTCAAAAGCAAAAATGGGTTGGGAGAGATGGTGAAATCCATCGCATGATGCTCGCCCGTCCAGACGGTCGACATACCACCGGCCTCTGCCATCAATGCAAGATCGATAAATTCCTGATGAAGCTCTGCATAGCTTTGTTCCGGGCGAAGCCGTTCCATATGCACAAATAGTGAAAAGTCCAAGTCGGTGTCCTCCTCTGTTTCCATTGGACGACACACACCGATTACGCTCACTGCGTGTCCACTTGAGCAAAGGTAGTATTGCGCAGAACACCGCCGTTCGTCAAGATTGAGACCGTTGCCTTCCCCGTTGCGCATGCGTAAAAAGAAGGTTCAAACAACGAGGGATTGCACCGCGATGAATTGGATTTCGAACTATATGAAACCAACGATCAATTCGTTGTTTTCTCGTCGCGAAACACCGGACAACCTTTGGAAAAAGTGTCCCGAATGTGGGACAATGCTGTTTCACCGCGAGTTGGCAGAGAACCTGAATGTCTGTAATTCCTGCGAGCATCATATGTATATCTCGCCCGCGGATCGCTTGGCGGATCTTTATGACAACGGTGCCTACAAGTTGTTGGAGGTCGATGCGCCAACCAGTGATCCGCTTAAGTTCAGAGATCAAAAGAAATACACAGACCGTCTGAAAGCCGCCCAGAAATCAACTGGGCATCAAGATGCGATGGTTGTCACCGAAGGTGAGATGGGGCGCACGCCTGTTGTTGTCGCGATCCAAGATTTTTCTTTCATGGGTGGTTCAATGGGCATGGGTGTTGGCAACGCCATCATACGTGGCTGTGAACGCGCGATAGAAAATAAGTCACCCTTTATCCTCTTTTCTGCCGCGGGTGGTGCGCGCATGCAGGAAGGTATTCTAAGCCTCATGCAAATGCCACGCTCGACTGTTGCGTTGCAAATGTTGAAAGAAGCAGGGCTTCCTTTTATCGTTGTGCTGACCCACCCAACCACTGGTGGTGTTACGGCCTCTTACGCAATGTTGGGCGATGTCCAGATTGCAGAACCAAACGCACTAATCTGTTTTGCAGGCCCGCGCGTTATCGAGCAAACCATCCGCGAAAAATTACCTGAAGGGTTTCAGCGTGCGGAATATCTGTTGGACCACGGGATGCTTGACCGCGTGACCCATCGCAAGGAAATGCGCGAAGATCTTATAACAATCTGCCGCATGTTGATGGGACTGAAACCCGCCGTCAAAGGCGACCTACCTGCACCTAGTAAGGAAGAGAGCGCAGAGGCGTGAGTAATCAAAAAAGTGACGTCATCCTTGAACGGATGATGTCCCTTCATCCCAAGATCATCGACCTAACCTTGGATCGCGTGCACAGGTTGTTGCACGCACTTGGCAATCCAGAACAAAACCTGCCACCTGTTGTCCATATTGCTGGGACGAACGGCAAAGGTTCAACGCTTGCTATGATCCGCGCTGGGTTAGAGGCAACGGGTCAACAGGTCCACGCCTATACTAGCCCCCATTTGGTTCGCTTTCACGAGCGCATCATGTTGGCAGGCGAACTTATCGAGGAAGAACACCTTCAACAGGTTTTAGAAGAATGCGAACATGCAAATGATGGCATCGACATCACCTATTTCGAAATAACAACCTGTGCGGCCCTGTTGGCTTTTGCGCGAACCCGGGCGGATTATACCCTGCTAGAGGTCGGCTTGGGCGGTCGGTTGGACGCTACAAACGTTGTCGATGCACCTGCCGTGACGGTTATCACACCGGTTGGGCTAGACCACCAACAATACCTAGGCGAAACTCTGACAGAGATTGCTGTTGAAAAGGCAGGCATCCTGAAACGAAACACATTCGCCATTATTGCCCGCCAAGAAGAAGAGGCAATGGACGCCATCGAGACCCGCGCAACACAGGTGGGGGCGACGATCAAAGCCTACGGTCAACACTGGCATGTGGGTGAAGAAAATGGGCGACTAGTTTACCAAGATGAAATGGGGCTTCTTGATCTTCCCAAGCCGAAATTGCCTGGTATACACCAAATCGAAAATGCCGGCACTGCCTTAGCTGCGCTGCGTTATCTAAATGCTGAGGCTGATTTTGAAGCGGCTGTATCAAAGGCGAAATGGAAAGCGCGGATGCAACGTTTATCCAAGGGCCCCTTGATCGATGCCGCAAAAGGCGCGCCAATTTGGTTGGATGGTGGCCATAATCCCGCAGCAGGTCTTGCCCTGCAAAAAAGTTTTGAGGAGCTTCGCAGTCCCAAGTTGCACTTGATTACGGGGATGCTGAACACAAAGGATATTGACGGTTATCTTCGCCCCTTGGCAGAGATTTCAAAATCCCTTCATGCGGTCGCCATTCCAGGGGAGGCAGCAAGTCTGTCAGCCGCCGAAACCGCTGAAGCGGCAAAGCAATCAGGGCACAATGCAAAATCTGCGAAATCCGTATTAGCCGCCGTCGAGGATATTATTGCCGAGGATAAGGATGCTCATATTCTGATTTGCGGTTCCCTCTACTTGGCAGGACAAGTTCTTAAAGATAATAATTGATGCAATTCATCAGAGGTTGGACTTTTGTATACATTAGTATACGAGATCCATGAACAAGGGAGGACAAGATGACTGATTCCGTTTATCCGCCAAATGCGGAGACCGCCAAAACAGCACATGTAGATAAAGCCAAATACGAAGAGATGTACGCAGCATCCGTCGCTGATCCAGAAGCATTCTGGGCAGAGCATGGGAAACGCATTGATTGGATGACACCTTTCACGAAAGTGAAAAACACGTCCTATGCCTATCCAGATGTATCCATCAAATGGTACGAAGATGGCGAATTGAACGTGTGCGCGAACTGCGTGGACCGACATCTTGAAACCCGCGGCGATCAAACTGCGATTATCTGGGAGGGGGACGATCCCTCTGTCGATGAACACATCACCTACAAGAAATTGCATGACGAAGTTTCGCGCCTTGCAAATGTCTATAAAGATTTGGGTGTCGGCAAAGGTGATCGTGTCATCCTTTACATGCCAATGGTGCCAGAAGCCGCTTATGCAATGTTGGCTTGTGCACGGATCGGGGCAATTCATTCTATTGTTTTTGGTGGGTTCTCTCCCGACGCCTTGGCATCTCGCATCAATGATTGTGGCGCGAAGCTGGTCGTTACAGCCGATGAAGGGCCGCGTGGCGGCAAAAATGTTCCGCTTAAGAAAAACGTCGACGCTGCCTTGGAAATTTCAGGCGATGTAACTTGTTTGGTTGTAAACCGAACCAGTGGTGGTCCAGGCAACAAAGAGGGACGCGACCACGATTATCGTACGCTTGTAAGTGCCGCATCCCCCGATTGTCCGCCAGAAAAGATGAATGCAGAAGATCCATTGTTCATCCTTTACACTTCAGGCTCAACGGGCAAACCCAAAGGTGTTGTACATTCATCTGGTGGATACCTTGTCTATGCATCAATGACCCATCAATACACCTTCGATTACCATGAAGGTGATATTTACTGGTGTACTGCTGATGTGGGTTGGATCACGGGACACTCTTACATTGTGTATGGTCCGCTTGCTAATGGTGCGACAACACTGATGTTTGAAGGCACGCCAACTTACCCCGATGGCGGTCGTTTCTGGCAGGTTTGCCAGAAGCATAAAGTAAATCAATTCTACACGGCTCCAACGGCCATTCGCGCATTGATGGCCTTGGGTCCTGACCCCGTGGATGCATGTGATCTATCTGATCTTAAAGTGCTGGGAACCGTGGGTGAGCCGATCAACCCAGAGGCCTGGAATTGGTACAACGAGGTTGTGGGTAAAGGCAAAGTTCCAATCGTTGATACTTGGTGGCAAACCGAAACGGGTGGTCACATGATGACGCCGTTGCCTGGTGCAACCGCTACTAAACCTGGTTCTTGTACACTGCCCTTCTTTGGCATTCAGCCAGTGGTTCTTGACCCACAGACAGGCAAAGAGGTTGAAGGCAATGGTGTTGAGGGCGTCTTGGCGATCCGCGACAGCTGGCCATCGCAAATGCGCACAGTCTTTGGAGATCACGAGCGTTTCGTAAACACCTATTTCCAACAATACAAAGGTTACTACTTCACCGAAGATGGATGCCGTCGCGATGAAGACGGGTATTACTGGATCACAGGACGCGTGGATGATGTTCTGAACGTATCCGGTCACCGCATGGGAACAGCGGAGATTGAATCAGCGCTTGTCGCCCATAGCAAAGTGTCTGAGGCGGCTGTGGTTGGCTACCCACATGAAGTGAAGGGACAGGGCATCTATTGCTATGTCACTTTGAATGCGGGTGAAGAATACACCGACGAACTGCGTACAGAATTGCGTGGGTGGGTTCGCCAGCAAATTGGCCCCATCGCCAGCCCAGACTTCATCCAATGGGCGCCTGGTTTGCCTAAGACGCGGTCGGGCAAGATCATGCGTCGTATTCTGCGGAAGGTAGCGGAAAATGACTATGGCTCCCTTGGCGATACGTCGACACTGGCAGAGCCTGAAGTTGTCGATAATTTAATCGAAAATAGAATGAATAAATAACTTGAAAATAGGGGCGCCTCTTGGGGCGCCCTTTTAGTTTCGAGCCGCTAAATAGTATCGCCCTAAACTATATACCGCGATTCCGATCCAGAGCACCTCGATCATAATCGCACCTGCATTCGGTCGGTAAATCAAAGACAATAGGATTAAGACTGCGCCCAAGAGATTGAGAAATTGAAAGGGCGGCTTTTCACCATTTAGCCTTCCCGATGATACGCCAAAATAAGCGCCAGCGATTAGGAATGATCCTAAGACACCTAGCCAGTCTAGCGCCGTCATATCAGCCAAAAAATTTGTCATTTACGCCCCAATTGTTCTGCAATGCTTTTGCCAGGCTTTTTACCCTGAAAAATATCACGATCGAGTGCTAACTCGCTTTGCAATTCCGCCAAAGCCTTGCCCAGAGCAACCCCAATAGAAATATTCTGCCCGTTCTGTTGCGCTTTGGCAGATACAACCGATGCAATATGAGGCCGACCATTGACCATCGTAAAAATGGGCGAGCCCGAACTGCCAAAATCCACAGAACAACTTGCGACAATCACCCGCGCTGAGTGATCAAGAACTTCACAGTCTTTCTCGATCGAGGGCGCCTCATTTCGACCCCGTCCATAAGAAACAATCGTGACGCTATCACCGCTTTTGGGGGTGCGATAAATTTCAAATGGCTCCGCACTAAAAGGATCGATAGGACGATCCAGCTCCAGCAATGCCAGATCGCTTGCAACTTGGTCCGATGAAATTGTGCCGCCAGCGCTGCCGCCATCATAGTCGGGGTGGATGGCAATGCGCTTGCCAATGCGTGTCGACGTCGCGCCGCCCAAACGCCAGCCAGAGCTGAAGCGAATTCGATCTGCTGGGTAAGGCTGGTTTGAACTGTTAGAGACCAAACAATGTGCAGCCGTTAATACCAACCGATCAGAGATAAGCGCGCCGGTGCAGGTCCCAAACCCACCAATTTGTAATAACCCAACGCCCTGCCAGGCACGCGCCTGATCCAAGCTCGTGAGCTTCGTTAATGGTGAATCCGCGGATTGTGCGTGTGCGGCAACCGCAAAAAAACCTGCAATAATAGCTGCACTTAAACGCATGCGCCAATTCTCCTTCACATCAGACCATGCGTCTATGGCCTTGATTTATCAATGAAAAAATTTGTCTAATTTGAAAGACGGCGCCCCTCGAACCACCAAGCGGTGACAGCCAAAAGACCTGAGATCAATAGATAGAGCCAAGCTGGTAAGATGGGCGATTGACGAACTGATGTCGTGACGTAGGCCTTCTTATCGACAAGACCGAGCCAACCCCGTCCCGACGCCACGCGCCCCTCTCTAACGGAACGTATGTCGGGATTTGCGTTAGCTTCAATTCGGATCAATCCGCCGCCTGTTTTGGTCCGCAAGGGATCTAATACGTCACTTCCTGCTATCGCAAATTCGAACTCCAACGGCAGAGCTGGCCCGATCGCAATAACCGCCTCCGCATCCCCTTCACTCAATTTATAAAGGCCGTTTTCTTCACCTTCAAAAACATAGGCCCAACTTCCTGGTCCATTGGGTTGCATTGCAACATCTTCAACCTCGCCATCGGGGCGAATTATCTTTAGCACGCGTGTGCTTTCCTCGCTGATGGACCGCCGTGTCACCGTGACAGAGGTGCCAGTCACTTCTGCGAATAACCGCTCTTCTTCCAACTCTGGTTCTTTCATCATCCAATGCGCCAAACGACGAAGCATTTCCAACTGTGGTCCACCCCCCTCAAAACCGCGCGACCACAGCCACGCATGATCGGACATAAGCATGGACACGCGGCCCTCACCAACGCGATCCAAGATGAGCAGTGGTTTATCTTCCGCCCCCGTCATTACGATATTTCCGCGACGCGGCTCGGCTTCGATCAAGCGAAACCATCGGCCCCAGTCCGCGACACCTTCGTTTAGACCCGATACGGGCGAAAACTCTTCTAGTCCTTGGGTAACAGGGTGACGTTCGCCAAGTTCTGTGATTTTGGGGTGAAACCCTTTTTCGATTATTCGAGAGGTTGGGCGTGCGGGTAGGATGGTTTGAATTTCCGTTCTAAACAGACTTTCAGCTGCGGCAAAACTTTCCCCCACCGCGACCAAAACGGCACCTCCGTTTTGAACATATTCAACCACGTTATCGAGGTATCTGTTTGATAGCATTCCCCGGCGTCGATAACGGTCAAAAATTATCAGATCAAACTCGTCAATCTTTTCTTGAAAAAGCGTGCGCGTCGGAAAGGCAATCAGTGAAAGCTCTCTTACCGGGACGCCGTCCACCTTCTCTGGCGGGCGTAGAATTGTAAAATGAACAAGGTCGACAGCCGTATCGGATTTCAGCAAGTTTCGCCAAACCCTTTCGCCAGAATGAGGTTCACCGGAAACAAGGAGAACGCGCAATCGATCTCGAACGCCATTGATTGACAGGACGGCATTATTGTTGCGGAGGGTCAATTCATTTTGAGTACCAGTTACCTGCAATTGAACGATGTTTGCCCCTGCGTGGGGGATGGTAATCGGTAATTCGATATCCTCATTTGTTGGAAGCGGGAAGGTTCCGAACTGCTCTCCATCGATCAGGATCGTTAGTTCCGCGCGGCCCGAAAGGGCGGTTGGTACCGGTCCATCTTCCTCGATCCGAAAGCGGATTTTCACCTCTTCATCAACAATACCAAAATTTGGAGCATTGGTAAGTCGTAGACGTCTGTCCCAATCGCCGCGCCGACCGGTTTGTAAAATATGAATGGGTCCCGGAAATTCAGTTAATACATTCACATCATGAACGCGCCCATCAGTGATAAGAATGGCGCCTGCGATGCGCGTGTTTGCAACTTCGGAGGCCGCTTCGTTCAGGGCTGACAACACCAAGGAACCGGAATCTCGTTCTGTTAAATCGTTTTCGACTTGCAGCTCTCGAATTTCAAAATTGCGCATTCCCCCGATTTCGCTTCGAATATTTTCGAGTGCCAAAGCAACTTGATCGGCTCGATCAGACAAGGACTGGCTGGCCGTTTTATCTTCAATAATGAAAACGATATTGCTTAGCCCGTCCCTTTCTTCTTCGTTCAATTGCGGCCCTGCCAGAGCAACAAGAAGAATGGACAGTGATAGCCCCCGCAGCACCCAGCCGCGAAGTCCCTTCCACGCAGCGAAAATCAACAAGGCAAGGCAGAAAACCCCCGCTCCAAAAAGGACTTCCAATGGCAAGAGAGGAGAGAGGGAAATGCTATAATCCATTATTCCCCAAGCCTTTCAAGCAACGCAGGAACATGAACCTGATCACTTTTGTAGTTGCCTGTCAGAACATGCATGATCAGATTTACGCCAAAGCGCTGCGCGATTTCCCGTTGATACTCACCTTCTTGTCCGCGTCCGACCGGAAACATGTAGCGTCCCTGATTATCGATAGCCCAAGCCGCGGCCCAATCGTTGCCCCCGATCAAAACTGGCGTCACATTGTCATTCAAATTTCGAAACGGCATTCCTTCCGCGCGCGCTTCCTTGGGGCTAGCTTCAACCCAGACATTTGCACCAAAATAGCGGCCCGGGAATTCCCCCAACAAATAGAACGACCGCGTTAACACATGATCTTCAGGGATTGGCTCAAGGGGAGGAATGTCCAATCGCGCGGCAATTTCCTGAAGTTTACGACCAAGCCGCGTGCCGCCCTGACTACCAGCGCCAAGAGAAGCATCGCGTGTATCAAACATAATCATGCCACCTGTGCGCAGGAATTGATTGAGTTTCACAACAGCTTCATCTGTGGGCGCTTGTTGGTCTTCCGTCATCGGCCAGTAGAGAAAGGGATAAAGTGAAAGTTCGGCTGTTTCGATATCAACGCCAGTTGGCTCTATGGGTTCGATGGCTGTACGTCTAAACAGCTCTGCCGAAAGCCCGCGCAGTCCAGCGCGCGAGGTTTCATCCATACGAGGATCACCAGTCAAAACATAGGCAAGGACTGTATTGTTAACCGCTTCGATTATCGCGGACTCATCCTCTTGTGCTTCCGCCAGTGGAGCGAATGAAAGCGCCACCAGAACGATTGCAATTTTTGTTGCTAGAAGCCGTCCTGACAACGCTAAACTTGCGAGAATATCGAGCAACAGGATAATCACCCCAAAACTTAGTACAATAGGTTTCAAATCCCTCAAACCTGTTGTGACAAGGCCCAATTGGTTGACGCGAATTGGCCAAGTGGCGACCGACAATTGCGCGTCTTGTCTAAGGACATTCAGCGCAACATTTCGTTCTTTGTTTTGATACATGCCCGGTTGAAGATTTGGTCCCAAAACCCCTTCGACTAACAAGGCTCCATCGACACCAGCAAGATTATCAGCGGGTGAGATTTCTCCAAATCCGTTTAAGACCTGCACGGGTTTCCATGTCAGTCCTTGCAGAGCATCAGCATTGGTCGCCCGCGCGCCTGCGCCGATGGATAGTCGCTCCAACATTTTCAAAAACAAGCCTGATAGAGGCAAATCGGACCATTCCGCATTCGCGGTTGTGTGGAAAAGGATTACACGGCCAGCGCCTTGATCCCGGGCAGTAACTAAGGGCGTTCCATCTTCAAGACGTGCCAACACGCGATCAGAAAGATTGGGGTCAGGTTGGGCAAGGACTTGGGAAGTGATGTTGACCTCGTCAGGTACATCTAGTCCAAAGAATGGACTGTCTTCCGAAAAGGCTCGCAGCTTCTTTGGCTGCCCCCAAGACATGGCACCACCAAGATCACGCCCGCCAGCCCGCAACCGTACGGGAAGCAATGGATGTTCCTCTCTTTGACCAATTTCTGAGGCAATCAAACGCGGGCCAGCAAAACGAACTAATGTACCGCCCCCATCAACCCATTCCAAAACTGCACTGGATTCACTTTCGGGTAGACGTCCGATATCGGCAAAAATTAAAACATCAGGCCCGGCCAGCAACGCGGTTTGCAATTCCGTTTCAATAAGCTCCGCACTTGGCGCCAACGCTTCACGAACATAGTGAAGTGGGGAAAGAAGCAGCCCACCTTCAGCTTGGTTAACGCTTGATAAAAGGGCAACTTTGCGTGTTCGTAAGCTGTCGTCACTTAAGACGATGGCGCCTGCCGATCTGGTCCCCGCGATTTGGATCTGACGGACACGATTGCGCAGTTCTGTAGGCAATTCAAAGCTTACCTGTTGCGATGTTTCCGACACCGTAACCTCTTCTAAAGCCAAGACACGCATGGCGCCCGAAGGATCTAATCCACTAACTTCAACGCGTTTGGGTAACCCTGTTGGGTTCAGGGCAAGGAGCTTAGTTGTGATTTTGTTTTCCTCAAATATTGGCGGGGTCAGCGCCAGCACGTTCTTGTCAGAGGAAATGACGCTGATCGATGCATCCAATTCATTTACAATCTCCGCGCGCCCTTCATGGGCCAATCCATCTGAAAACCATATAACCTCGGATATTTGGCTGCTGCCGAGAACACTCTGCCATTCCTGATAGTTCGGCGACCACGCTTCTGGACGTAGACCCGCAATACGATCCCGAAGTACGCTTGCCGACTGAAATTGAAGCTCATTGGAAGCAGTATTAGTAAATTTTATAAGCGCAACGGGGCGATCATCTTGTTCCGCTTGGGCAATGATTTCGTTCAACTTGGCAACACGTAGCGACCAATCCTGCGCACTCGCCCAAGAGGCATCCATCGCAATGACCAAATTTCCGCGCCCTGACAATCGTTCGTCTGGGTTCAAAATGGGCCCCGCAAAACCCAAGATCAACGCCGCTATCGCAAGTAGCCGTAAAAGCAAAAGCCACCAAGGTGTTCGATCTGGCGTATTTTCCTCGTCCTTTAGACCAATCAATAAGGCCACTGCAGGGAAGCGTCGTAATACCGGCGCAGGCGGTGTCGCTCGCAGCAAAAAGTAAAGTATCGGCAAGATTGCCAAAGCCCAAAGAAGCGCAGGGAAGAGAAAGCTCAGACCCGCCATCATCCGTTCTCCAGACTATTGAAAAGCCATAGCAGAAATTCTTGGGCTGATTGGTCAGTGACGTGGGTTTGAACATGCCAGCCAGTTTGGCGCGACAGATTTCGTAGCGCGTCTTTTCGCCCCTCAAGCTTTGCCAGGTATTCTTGGCGAAGCGCATCCGCACGGCGCGATTCAAAATTAAGCGTTTGTTTCATACTCTCAAAAATGGTGCGGCCTTTGAAAGGAAAGGCAATTTCGCTTGGATCAAGTATCTGAACCAAAGTGCCGCGCACCCCTTGGGCCGCAATTCGGGACAAAGCGTCCCTCATTTGATCCCAATCTCCTAGAAAATCGGAAAAGAAGACCGCGCGACTTCCTTTTGGCAAAGCAACTGGTCGAAGTGTTGCATAGTCTTCATCCGGCACTTGAGCGGCTAAACTTCGTGCAATCTTACTTATCTGACCCTCGCCAGAACGCGGTGGTGCTTCAGAATTCAGCAGCCCAAATCGCTCTCCACCTTTGGCCAGAAGAATTGATAAAGCGATGCTTAGAACGCGGGCACGTTCTGCTTTGCTTTCTTCGCCAAATTGCATTGATGCGCCTGGATCCACCCAAAGATAGACGGATTGAGCGGTTTGCCATTCTTTTTGTCTAATGAATAATTGTTCACCCTTTGCCGAGCGGCGCCAGTCAATTGTCCGTAGATCATCACCTGCCTCGGCTTGTCTGTATTGCCAAAAATCTTCACCCAAACCTGCGCGTTTTCGTCCATGTACCCCAAGAGATAGTGTCGCGGCTAAATGCTCTGCCCGCGCAATCAGGGCGGGCAAACCAGAGGCAAGCGCCTCCGCATCTGCACGAAGCGCTCCAGGGTGACGGCGTGTTTCTGTCAAGCAGCAGCCTCCGATCCCAGGCTCGATTTAATAATGCGTTCTATAATATCTTCTATTTGGATACCCTCGGCACGCGCCGCAAATGTAACAGCCATTCGATGCGCAAGGGCTGCAGAGGCTAGTTTGGCAACATCATTTACCGATGGCGCCAGTCGTCCATGTAACAAGGCGTATGCACGACAAGCCAGCATAAGCGCTTGTGCGGCGCGCGGGCTGGGCCCCCAAGACACCTTTTCCTTCACAAATTTTGGCGCTTCGTTATTTTCAGGTCGCGCGGAGCCAACCAGATCCAAGATCGCTTCGACGACAGTATCGCCAACGGGCATCTTGCGCACTAACTCCTGTGCCTTAACAAGATCGGCAGGTGTCATCGATTTCTTTGCAACGCTTTCTTTAGCCCCGGTCGTCTCTGACAGGATTAGTCGCTCGGTTTCACGATCTGGCACGAACACATCAATACGCAGCAAGAATCGATCGAGCTGAGCCTCGGGCAGAGGATAGGTGCCCTCTTGCTCAATCGGGTTTTGCGTTGCGAGTACGTGGAAGGGTTTGGGAAGATCATATTCTTGACCGGCAACCGATACTTGATGCTCTTGCATCGATTGTAAAAGTGCCGACTGGGTGCGTGGCGACGCACGGTTAATTTCATCAGCCATCAGAAGCTGAGCAAAAACTGGACCTTTAACAAATTTGAACGCGCGTTTGCCCGTTTTTGAGGTCTCCAGTATTTCAGACCCCACGATATCTGCCGGCATCAAATCAGGCGTGAATTGAATGCGGTTTGTATCCAAGCCCAAAACTGTGCCCGTGGTTTCGACAAGTCGCGTCTTAGCAAGGCCGGGTGCGCCAACCAACAATCCATGCCCGCCCGCTAAAATCGAGGTCAAAGTCAAATCAACGACATGCTCTTGACCAATGACACGTTTGGATATCTCTGATTTGGCTTTACCCAATTTTACGCTAAGGGCTTCAATCTCTTTACCGAGCGTTTTGGACATAAGGATTTCCTTCCCTTCTGGAGTTAAGCTAGTTTGATAATGAAAACATATCCTAGAAAGCACAAATGACAAATCCGACAGAAAGCGAGAAACTGCCCAAGCTTAGCGCAGAAGGGCTCGCCAAATCGGCTAAAGCGGCAACGGAAAAGGGGCCACCACCTGTTCATCTTTGGAATCCCCCCTTTTGTGGGGATTTGGACATCCGAATCGCCAGGAATGGGGCGTGGTACTATCTTGGCTCCCCAATTGGTCGAAAAGAGTTGGTGAAACTGTTTTCCTCGATCCTTCGAAAAGAGGGGGCTGACTATTATCTTGTCACGCCTGTTGAAAAAGTTGGTATCACCGTTGATGACGCGCCATTTGTTGCCGTTGACTTTGATGTGGAGGGCATTGGACCTAATCAACAACTTCGTTTTTACACACAAGTTGAAGAGGAGGTGGTTGCAAGCGAAGACTTTCCTATTCGTGTCGAAGTCGACCCAGATGGTGGCGAGCCTTCGCCCTATATTTTGGTCCGCGCAAATTTAGAGGCCTTGATTGATCGCAAGAGCTTCTATCGATTGGTTGAAATGGGTGAGCATCGGGTGGTCGATGGCGTCCGCTGGTTTGGTGTGCAATCCAGCGGTACATTTTTTCCCATCATCCACAGTGATGAATTGGTGGATTAGAAGAAAACCCGCTCAATAGTCCAATAGGCGCCAACCGCTGCAATCGCGATAGAGGCTGTATTGGCGATATAAGGTTTGTACCAGGGTTTTTTCCCAAACCATAAACCAACCGCCAAAAACGCAATACCAATCACCGCAAGCTGTCCAACTTCCACTCCGATATTAAATCCAATCAGGCCAGAGACGAATTGAGCAGGATTCAATCCAAAATCAGACAGGACAGAGGCAAAGCCAAGCCCGTGCAGCAAACCAAACACAAAGATGATTGCGAGTCGCTTCGCATTGGTTTCACCATTTCCAAATATGTTTTCTATAGCAACATAAACAATCGACGCCGCAATCAAGGGCTCAACAATAGAACCGGGCAAAGAAACAATTTCCAAACTCGCAAGCGCAAGCGTGATCGTATGGGCCAGGGTAAATGTTGTGACCTGCCACAACAATGGGCGCCATTTAAGAGAGAAGAAAAATAGCCCCAGAACAAATAGGATATGATCCAGACCCTTTGGGATGATGTGATCAAAGCCAACATAAATGTAGTTCACGAAGGTCTGAAGCGCTGTATCCGATGCCGAACCAGCACCGCGTAATTCTGGCGACATATCCCCCAATGGTATAATGCCAGCGAAAGCTTCTTC
>CAZRFT010000011.1:0-6251 GCA_964599255.1 uncultured Neptunicoccus sp.
TGGCCAGATTTTGATATTTTCGCGCATTAGGATCAAAATTGAAAAGCGACGACCGGCATACAAAGATTGTAAAGATTGCGCGAATTGGCATGCCAATCGCTGCTTTATTTTTAATAGCCGCCATTTTTTTATTCGAAGAGAGCAATGCCTTACGTGATGATACCTTTGTCGTGACCGATAAGATCAGAGATGCGGCGCTCAACCAAAAAGTTGTGAACCCGCAATTCGCGGGCATTACACGGGATGATGATGCTTTCACCATCTCAGCCACGGAAGCGATCCCAAATAGCAATGATGGCGATCAGTTGGCGCTCAAAAAACCAACCATAAAGGTTGATACAAATTCTGGGATTGTGATCGACACCACCGCCAATCAGGGCCAAATCGATTTCAAAACAAATGAGGCCAGCTTGAGCGGGTCTGTCAATTTGACGGCTTCAAATGGAGTGTCCGTGACAAGTGATCTTATCCTGTTCGATCTTGATTCGGGGTCGGTCCAAAGTCCGGGGCAGATCACGGCACAGGCACCCATAGGCCAAATTACAGCAGGCAACATGCAAGCTAACCGTTCCTTTATTGGTTCATCGGACGAGCATGATAACATTATTAACTTTGCGGGTGGTGTGCGTGTGCTATACAAACCCTCGGGTAATTATAAAGAGTAATCATGTTTGGTCGGATAATTTTTACGGCAGCTATATTTCTGACTTGTGCGGCATTCGCGCAATCCACCGGATTAAATTTGTCGGGCGAAACGCATGATCGCTCACTGCCAGTGGATATTCAAGCCGACAGCCTCTCCGTAAACCAGGAAACACAAACCGCTCAGTTCACGGGAAATGCAGTTGTCTCTCAAGGCGGGCTGACGCTTGCCGCTGACGAGATTACAGTCATTTATTCCGAAGATGGAAGCGAGATTGCATCCGTGGATGCGAAAGGGAATGTCGCGTTCTCTAATACTTTAGAGAAGGCAGGCTCGGATGCTGCCACCTATCAGGTGGATAGTGGCGATTTGACGATGACCGGATCGGTATTGCTCATCCAAGGGGTCAGTGAAATTTCTGGGAACCGTCTGCAGATGAAC
Source organism: uncultured Neptunicoccus sp. (assembly GCA_964599255.1). GTDB lineage: Bacteria > Pseudomonadota > Alphaproteobacteria > Rhodobacterales > Rhodobacteraceae > Amylibacter. The sequence goes on from CAZRFT010000011.1 coordinate 1,085, forward strand.
ATCTTGACCAATGTTGCTGAGATGTCTGGAAATGTGCGCACACGGCTGGTGCCGCGCTAATCCATGGCAAAGAAAACAAAAAAAACGGGCCTCGTCGTCCAGGGTCTTGGCAAGTCATATCGCAGTAAAATTGTTCTACGCGATGTAAACCTTGAGCTAACTCGAGGCGAGGTTGTGGCACTGCTTGGTCCCAACGGCGCTGGCAAAACAACGTGCTTTTATGCAATCGCTGGCATCGTTGCAGCTGATAAGGGAACCATCATTGTAGAAGAGCGCGATGCCACCCTTTTGCCCATGTATCGACGTGCGAATCTGGGTTTGGGTTATCTTCCACAAGAAGCCAGCATTTTTCGCGGCCTAAACGTTGAAAAAAACATCCTCTCAATAGCAGAGCTTTGGTGCGAAAATCGTGAAGCCGCAAAAATTCGTACAAACGAATTAATGGAAGAGTTTTCGATTACTCATCTAAGATCCTCCCCTGCACTTGCACTTTCAGGCGGAGAGCGGCGGCGTGTAGAGATCGCGCGTTGTCTGGCCTCAGATCCCAAATATGTTCTTCTAGATGAGCCATTCGCTGGCGTCGATCCTATTGCAGTTAATGATATTCGCAGTTTGGTTGCACAGCTAAAGAAACGCGATATTGGCGTGCTGATCACAGACCACAATGTTCGTGAAACACTCAAAATCGTGGATCGGGCTTATATTTTACACGACGGCATGGTGTTGATGTCAGGAACGCCAGCACAAGTTGTTAAGAACAAAGATGTCCGCCGCGTTTATCTTGGTGATGATTTTAAAGCCTAGTTCAGTCAATCTCAATTTATTTTGAATTTTGGCGATCCGTCAAAACCATTGTGCGACTCGCAAATCAATACTAACCTGAAATTATGCATTTAGAGCTGAAACTAAACTAGGCGCTTCGATATAGCATCGAAGTCCTTGGCAAAGCTCGTCTGAATAAGGAGACCATATGCGCTATCAAATCAGTGGAAAACAAATCGATATCGGGGATGCGCTTCAAGCGCATGTAAAATCAGAGCTAGGCGAAGTGTTAGATAAATACGCTGAACGACCGACAGATGCTCAAATCGTGTTTTCCAAAGATGGCCATGAATATATGTGCGAATCGACGATACACCTTTCCACGGGTCTTTCTGTAAACTCCAAAGGCAAAGCCAATGAAATTTATGGCTCTTTTGACAAGTCATCAGAGCGGATAGAGAAACAATTAAGGCGGTATAAACGGCGTTTAAAAGATCATGCGAACCAACGCACAACACCCATTGAATCTTTTAACGCCCCGTCATATATCGTCGCCGCAGACGATGAATCAGATGCTTCGGGACTAGAAGAAGCGACGCCAATCATCGTTGCAGAAATGGAAACTAAGATAAAATCGCTGTCTGTTAGCGAAGCTGTAATGCAAATGGAGCTCGCCGACGAACCAGTTTTAGTTTTCAAAAATGAAAAAGGTGACGGGCTGAACATCGTCTATCGCCGCAATGACGGAAATATAGGCTGGATTGATCCGCAGAATATGCCCGCGGAGTAATCTTCGGAAATAAAAAATGGAACTGAAAGATTTTCTGGATCAAGAAGGCGTGCGTTGTGTGCCTCAGGTTTCTAGTAAGAAAAAGCTTCTTCAAGATATCGCAGAACAGGCACAGAGCCTCTATGGCCTCGACGCCGGTTTGGTGATGGAAGCGTTGGTAGAGCGCGAAAAACTCGGCTCAACCGGCGTAGGCAAAGGGGTTGCAATTCCTCATGCGCGCTTTGAAGGTTTTGATCGTGTCTACGGTTTTTTCACCCGCGTAGAAAAGCCAGTTGATTTTGATTCAATGGATCGCCAGCCAGTCGATTTGATCTTCACTATTCTAGCACCAAAGCGGGAAGGTGCGGACCATCTAAAGGCCTTGGCGGTTGTATCGCGTACCTTTAGATCAGAAAATACTTGTTCCAACCTCCGCTCGAATTCCGATGAGGCGTCCCTTTACGCTCTCTTGACCCAAGAGAACAAAACCAAAGCCGCCTAATAGGAAAAAATTTGATGAATTATCGCGCCTGATTAAAGGGCGCGTTTTCATTTGGGCGACAGTGTGTAATCAACAAATCCGAAGTTTTGATAGTCCCGCGCATATGCTTTGCGTGTCAGAGCCTCAATTGAGTAGTCGTACACATCATCTAAACTGAAGGGGTAGTGTATGCATTCTGGTTCGGGCAATTCTTTGCCATCCACGCCTAATAGTTTCGTAATCATTGGCAAAACCAAATGTCGGGTATGCGGCAAGGCAATGTATTGTGGGTGGGCAAGATCCTCGTAGCTGCGCAATCGTTCCAATTGACTACAGAACTCAGGTTTTGGTTGATAAAGCGCTTGATCGCGAAGCGTCGCCTTTAGGAATTTAAGAAACTTCTTAAAGTTCGCTCGGTGCTTTTTAAGGGAATATCCAACTCGCTCTAACCCCTCTTTGTCCACCGGCCCATTGTAGCTATTGGGCAATAGATCCAATTCATAGTGGCTGATCAAAAGTTTCCGAATCCCTGCGTAGCGGCCGCGATTTGGCGTCACAAAGAATTCACAAAAACTGCGATAGGCGCGATCCACGGGATGCTCTAAATCTGTGAAGGTAAATTTTATATTTTCTTCTGAAAGCCAGGCCTTAATCTCTTTTTTGTTAAGCCCATTGGAAGGTTTCTCCCCTTTTGGATCGATACTCTTTAACCACGGGATTATCGGATCAATTTCGCGGGGTTTGGTCGGCAAATAGGCCAAGGGCATATTTTTGGCGAAGTGAATATCCTCATTACTTTTACGGGTTCGAGGTTCCAGATACTCAAAAACACGATCATCCAATCTTTTGATTGGATGAAGCGCGGCCATTACGTCAGCGTAGTTTTCGATCTTGTCCGCAAGATTGCCCGGATTTTGTTTAGAGCCACGAAACTTAAAGTTATTCAATTTGGATACCACGCCCAAAAATCGTGCCAGTCCGTTTACTTTGCGAAGCTCGCCCAAATCCTCGTAATCAATTCGAAAGGCGGTTTGACCGGTTTCCTGCAGAACCGCATCAACGTCGCCATAGAATTTTGCACTACCCTCTAGGTAGCGTTCAAACTCCTCTTGTTCCAACGCGTAGCTTGCTTCTTGGCGAAGCGTAATATCTCGCATTTGCCAGCGGTCATTATCCTCTGCCAATTGTAGCGACACAAAGCTCTCCAACGGATTTCGTGTTAAAACGATTTTGGCACAGGTCTTATCCCGCAAACAGAAATCCAACATCTGATCATTGTGGTCGGGAAAGATACGAAAACCGGCAATCGTATCACCAGCATTCTCTTGTATTATAGAAAGCAATTTCTCTGGTGCTTTTCCGCGTTCTTCTGGCGTAATTTCGAGCCCTGATTTTTGGTAAGGGTCGCCGACAAAAGATGGATTATACAGTTCTCCGTAGCCAGAGATTTCATCGAACTGAACGAGGGTTCGCTCCAACATATTTGAGCCCGAGCGCATAGTCGCAACAATCACAAAGTACTTAAACGTGCGGGGATTCATTTTTTTACAATCGCCACACGACCAGCTGGTGTTGTATGATCCGACTTCACAATCTGAGTGGCGGAATCAATTGCCAAACCTTCATTTTTCAATCGCTCAATCGTGCGCAATAGGTTTGATGCGTCAATCATTTCTGGCAAAGTCAGCGCTGATTTTTTGGGGGCATCCAAATTCTCAAGTAAGGAATACAAAAGCTCGAATGGATCCCTCAAAATTTCAACCAAATCAAAAGTACGAACCTTGGCTCTGCACTTAAATTTGGAAAACTGCTTTGCAAAAACCTCTTCCATTCGCTGAAGTTGCTGCGCTTTGGAACGGATATCCGCACCAGTTTGGGCAAGTTTTTCAAATTCGACGATCCAACTATTCCTCAAGTAATAAATTGTTGCGTTGGGATCACGCAGGATCGGTTCGAAACATTTTCGGCTATCTTGCGCATCGAAAAATAAAACTTGGCGGTGTTCGCGTTGGTTCCAAATGAAGTTATGTAAAAAATGTTTAGGCGCGTTGTTCCGAACCAATTTATTGATCGGCAAGTTACCGCGGTCAAAATTTTCCTTACCGCGCATCGTCATTTTACGGCGGTCAAACAGGTCCGACTGCACCTCTACATCTGCTCTTTCTTCAATCCAATCATCGAGGTTCTTGAAAATCGATTGTGGGCCAAAAACAACGGTATAGGGAAAGGCGGCTTTGTTGCGTTGGTCTAATTTATAGCCCGCAAAGCTCCCCGCATTAAATCGACCGCCCATGTTAGGGCTTGCTGCAGCTAAGGCCCGTGAAAACGGATCCGACTGCTTTTGGTCTTGTGATCTTGAAATCAATATTGGATCACGATTTTGATTCAGAAGGCGCGCGTAAAGCGCATCATCTTTTGCCCAAACCTTTCGCATAAAGAAGCAGTTGGTGTTTTCGATCGCTTGGACATGATCTGAGTAAATGGTAAAGGGCTTACCCTCGTCATCAAATTTGGCCCATGTCAAACTCCGTGCTTCCAATCGTTCGGAATGGCGCCGCGCAAGTGTTTGAAAGTAGCTTTCATCTGGAATCCATGACCGCTTAAAGTAGCGATCATATTTCGCTCGCTCTGGATCATTAATGATTTTTCGTAATGTAGTGCGCGTCAAGCACCACCATTGCGACCCAAGATAAATAGGAAGACCCACAGGTCGGGCGCGTTTCACATTCAGGCGCCGTTGAAGGGATGTGAAGACGTCAAATAGCCATCGGTTCTTTTTCCATGAAATTGGGAAATAGAAATCAAAACGCTCTTCGTTCAATCCATCCTGAACCCAGGTCTGACTGGACAAATCTACCGACTCTATAAAATCGGTACCCTGTTTCTTTGATAGAAATTTTAGAAGCTGGTTTACGGGGCGTATCGGCAAACAAGAACCGCTAATAAGCATGACATGCGACAGATCGCTGTGCGCTTTTATCAATTGCTCACCAGCTGTAAGGCTCGCACGCACCAGACCAAATCCCCCCCATTCCGACGCAAATCTTTTTGTAAAATGGATTTTCTTTAAGGACTTAAGATCGCTTTGAAGCCGCTCGGCCGCATCATGGTCTACGCGAGCATCAACATGAATGGCAACAGGGCAACCAAAGGCA
>CAZRFT010000012.1:0-17173 GCA_964599255.1 uncultured Neptunicoccus sp.
TGGAATTGACCGCAAAATCCACCGTCACACCCATGATGGCACAGTTTTTGGAGATCAAAGAAGATTATCCAAATGCGCTTCTGTTCTATCGTATGGGGGATTTTTATGAACTTTTCTTTGACGATGCGCTCGTAGCCGCCGAGGCACTGGATATTGCCCTGACCAAACGCGGCAAACATCTGGGCGAAGATATTCCGATGTGCGGCGTGCCTGTTCATTCGGCGGAAAATTATTTGCATACGTTGATTGCCAAGGGGTTTCGCGTTGCGGTTTGTGAACAACTTGAAAGCCAAGAAGAGGCAAAGAAACGCGGCTCTAAATCTGTTGTTAAACGCGGGGTTGTTCGTCTGGTTACCCCCGGCACTTTGTCAGAAGAAAATTTGTTGTCAGCACGGGATCATAATTACCTTGCTGCCTATTATACCATTCGCGGCGACGGCGCTTTGGCGTGGCTTGATATGTCCACGGGCGACTTGTCGGTTCAGGAAACGCCTGCGATTTCCGTTCTGCCGACCTTGGCGCGTTTGAACCCAGCAGAGCTGTTGATTGCAGAGAGCGATCAGTTGGATATCGAGACGCTGATTGATGGGTGGCCGATTAGTTTAACGCCTCTTGGTGCGGCAAGTTTTGACAGCCGTTCCGCAGAAACACGTCTTAAAAAACTGTTTGATGTGAAGAGCTTAGAAGGATTTGGCGACTTTGCCCGTGTGGAACAGGCGGTCCTTGGTGCTTTGGTCGATTATTTAGAGATCACGCAAAAAGGCACACTTCCCATGGTCAAACCGCCCGTGCGGGAACGTGCGGGTGCGGCGATGCAGATCGATGCCGCCACGCGGCGGAATTTGGAATTGGTGCAAACCTTGTCGGGGGATCGAAAGGGCAGCCTGCTTGATGCGATTGATCGCACAATCACAAGTGCAGGAAGCCGGTTGTTGAAATCCCGTCTGACCGCACCCTTACGCGATGTCAAAACCATCGAGGCGCGACTTGATGCGGTGTCAGAATGTGTGGATCAAGCCGCGTTACGTGACGCGCTTCGAGCGGGGCTATCGGAAGTTCCTGATATGGATCGCGCGCTGACGCGCATCTCTTTGGGACGCGGGGGGCCACGGGACTTGGTGGCTATTTCACGCGGTCTCTTGAAAGGTGCAGAGCTTGCAGCCCTGTTGGGTGAGGCGAGTGGCGAGGTGTTGCAACGCGCGGCAAAAGACCTTCAAGGGCATGAAAAACTGACCTCTCTATTGGCAACGGCATTGAAAGAGGAAACGCCGTTGCTCGCACGCGATGGTGGATTTGTCGCAGATGGATATCGTGCAGATCTTGACGAGGCGCGAGCGCTTCATTCTGATGGGCGTAAAGTCATCTCTGGCCTGCAGGCGGAGTACCAAACGCAAACGGGTATCACAGCGCTGAAGGTGAAGCACAATAACGTGCTGGGCTATTTCATTGAAACGCCAGCGACACATGCCAAAAAGATGCTTGATGATGCGATGGCGGAAACTTTCATTCACCGTCAAACTACCGCCAATGCGGTTCGCTTCACGACGCTTGCGCTCTCTGAAATGGAAACCAAAATCCTGAATGCTGGCGGGCAAGCCCTGGCGATTGAGTTGGAGGTTTTTGAGGCGCTGAAAGACGCGGTGCTAGAGGCGAGCGTCGCCATCTTTAGTGCCGCTCGCGCATTGGCGGAATTGGACCTGTCCGCAGGCCTTGCGAAGCTGGCGGTGGATCAAAACTATGCCCGCCCAAAGGTCAATGAAACAAGGGCTTTTGACATTAAATCTGGGCGGCATCCTGTTGTTGAACAGGCTTTGGCACGGGATGCATCAGGGCAGTTCATTGCCAATGATTGCAGCCTGTCGGCAGGGGCGGATGGGGACAAAAATATCTGGCTGGTCACGGGACCAAATATGGCGGGTAAATCGACTTTCCTGCGCCAAAATGCCTTGATTGCGATCCTTGCGCAGATGGGCTCTTTTGTTCCCGCGGCGGCGGCTGAAATTGGGCTGGTAAGCCAAGTCTTTAGCCGTGTAGGGGCGTCCGATGATTTGGCACGTGGGCAATCGACCTTTATGGTTGAGATGGTTGAAACGGCCGCGATTTTGAACCAAGCGGATGAAAATGCGTTGGTCATCTTGGATGAGATCGGGCGCGGAACGGCGACCTATGACGGGCTATCGATCGCTTGGGCGGTGCTTGAATATCTGCATGAGGTGAATGACGCGCGGGCGTTATTTGCCACGCATTATCATGAGCTTACGGCGCTGACGCAGAAGCTGCCGCATCTGCGTAACGCGACGGTGAGCGTGCGCGAATATGAAGGCAAGATCATCTTCATGCATGAGGTGATCGAAGGAGCCGCAGATCGATCATACGGTGTGCAAGTGGCTGATCTGGCTGGGCTTCCAGGAAGTGTTTTGGCGCGGGCGCGAGAGATTTTAGAGGCGCTTGAGAGTGCGGAGAAACGCGCGGAAAAAGAAACCCTGATTGATGAATTGCCGCTTTTCAATGCAAATGCATCCGTCAGCCCCGCGCGCGCTGGAAATTCGGAATTGGAAGAGTTGGTAAAAGACATCTATCCCGATGAATTGACGCCGAAGCAAGCATTAGAGCTGATTTATCAGTTGAAAGAGAAGCTGAGGTGACGGCATTTAACTGATCCTAAGAGATGCGAGATGTCCGCATCTTAGCGCTTAAATTTTTGAGATTCCTGACAGCACCGCACGATGGTTTAACACCATCCAATTTGCGACAAATTCCCCCTTTTGATTTGGGGGTGAACACGGGGGTGCGCGCGGGGGTGGATGCGGGGGTGCGATGCCGGTGTCGCTTTTGGGATAAGGTGGTTAAGACCAGAAGCGGATTTGGTTGATACAAAGTTAACCAACAATCATTTATCGATTTAATCGGGGTGATTTCCTTAACGTGAATGGAAATTTGGTTAAAGAAATCCTAACCCCTAAACCGCTTTCGCCGAGGTCACTACGGCGGGAATTGGAACATCCCACAATGGTCCCGGTCCGTGTTTTTCTTTAACTTTGGCGATGACTTCATCTCGAATTGCCATCGCGTTTTCTTTGGGCTGAGGACGTAGGAGCGACCCACCTCTTGCGGTACCTTCCTTAAAGAAATCAAATGGCGCGCCAGGATCTTGGACCTTCCATTTTGAAGCCACCACGGTTTGTTTGAAATCTGTAAATCCCGCCAATTCAAGCGCAGGATAGGCAAGGGAAGGATCTGCATATTCGTTTGCACCAGGTCCATCGGGTAAGCTGATATCGGGGGCGCCATGTTTGGCAATGGCTTCAAAGACGTATCCCAATGCTGTGTCGACCTCAGGTCCACACCAAACTGAAAAGGCGATTTTTCCGCCACTTTGAAGAACCCGTCGAGCTTCGATCAATGCTTTTGGTGGGTCTGGGAAATGGGGCATACCAAATCCAATTGTAATCGCATCAAATGACTCTGGTTCAAAATCCAAATCCATCGCGTCGCCTTCGACGAAGGTCGCGCCAGGCACTGCGCGCCGAGCCATTTCAAGCATTGCTGCTGAAAAGTCTAAGCCTGTTACCTTGGCGCCCGCCTTCACAAGTCCAGCCGATACATTGCCATGACCACAACACAAATCTAAGATACAGGAACCGTTTTTCGCCCCCACCGCATCGACCAAATAGGGAACTACCATATCAGCTGCTTGCGCAAACTCTCTTGCGTAAGATTCTGCGACATCGGTTTTTCCCCATTCACGTTTTTCAAGCTCAGAGAAGGTTTCGGTCTTTGACATGGCTTATTCCCGCGTCTCTGCAGGGCGTATCGGTTCCAAGAAACCTAGCCCATCGCAAGCGCTGTCAGTTACGAGATCCAATCGGTAGCTAACGGGTGTGTTGGGGAACTCTGCAAGATCGAGGGCGCCGCCGCATTGTTCTTCGTTATCGCCAACGAGAAGATAGCTGGTTCGAAAGGTGATCGCATCGCTCGTTTGTTTGGTCACTTTGAAGCTACCGCCGTCACATTCAACAGCACAAGCATCCGTGCCATCGTCCGAGAAGCAAATGAGCCATTGGTTGAATTCTTGACCGCCGAGCCCGCTGCGCTTTGCATGGCCTTGATTGGCGCTATTAACAACCATACTGACAGTTTGATTACCCCAATCGTCAGCTCCGACACGCATCGTAATCCAATCGACAACTTGATCAGGGTGGGTGCGAAGATGGTTGTCGCTATAGTCTCTGTGATAACAGCCCTCTTGGATGCTTTGGGCGATGGAAAGCTGTGTTTCACCGAAAAACGCAAACATCACGGCCAAAATCACCTTCCTAAGCCGGCCGCCACTTAAACAACGGAAAAAGGGTTTGTTATTGTCTACATCCATTTTGGAACTCGAGTGAAAGGTTACGCCTCAATCAATTAAGGGACAACAATGCGCTTGAAAAAAAGATATTTCAAGATTCGCAAAAAAGGCTCGAAAATTGCATACTAGTCGCAAAAGGAAATAGCGTGAGTAATTTGGTTAACTGAATTTTCTAGAGGGCATCGATGATAAAGTTCAAAATTGGAAAAGTAGATTTAGAAATAGATGGCTACGCTTACGAGGTGTTGCACCCCAAGTTCAGACATCTGAATTCCCCCGTTGCTTCACCAATGGTGCATTCAATGATCAATTTTACCTTTCAATTTCATCGCGGCAAATGTGGTGAAACCGTTCCTACGACCGTTTATGAAGGTCTATTACTGGGTCCAAAAATTAATTTTGTACCAAAAGGTGATAGATATGAGGGTTGGAAATTTCACGATGGAAACCCAAAGAAAGAAAGAGTCAAACCCAATAGTAAATATAAAAGTCTAGGCATCGAGGCGCGGTTAAAAAAGAAATCCAATGAGTTCATAAAGTCTACAGATCTTACCGAACCAAAAGCTCAAGAACGTCTTAACAAACTTCTCCCTCAGTGGCGCGCCAAAGTGCCCAAAACAATGCTCAAACCGTTGGAAAAAAAATATAAATACAGGCTTTTTGCGACGATACATAATTTAGTTGCCATTGGCACAGCCAGTGGTCCTGGCTTCAAAAACTATTTCGAATTGGTTTATCCTCGGAGAGCTGATTGGCAGGTCAAAAAGATCAAATTTTGCGAAGATGAAGACGCGTGGACCAATCCTTACAAACTACCCCCAGTGCCATATCCCGACCCAAGCAAACTTCCGAAAGATTTTGATCCAAGGCCAGATTACAAGGAAGTAGAGATCGAGGAAGAATCCCCGCTACAAAAAAAATTAGAAAAGGATCAGGAAAAATTCATTAAGGCGGTTGATTACTATTTCAAAACACCTGAGGGCGTGGATGAATTTCGTAAATGGTTTCGTAAAAAGTAGACTACGTTGTATACGCGGATTTGAGCTCTTCATAGATGCCTGCCGACACCGCTTGCACCTTATCCGCCAGTTCACGTGCGTCGTCTTCGCTCAAGCCTTTGGTTGGGATCGCATCGCCGTAGTGGATATAAACAGTGCCGGGACGAAGGCGGACACCGCCAGTAGGCATGATCTGATAGCCGCCGTAATAGACCACAGGATATATCGGTGCTTGGGCACGGATAGCGATCAGGCTTGCGCCGCGTTTGAACCGTGCCACGCCGTCAAAGCCTGACAAACGCCCCTCGCCCCCCCAAGCAAGGCGGTCGCCGCGTTTAACGGCCTTTACCATTTTGTCCATCAAACGATCTGTGCCGGCGCGATTGCCGCGCGGCACCAAATCGATTTCCGCGCGCGCAAATGCTCGACGTAAGTAGGGGATGAAGGTCCACATATCTGCCCCGCTGGTGCGTTCCATATGGGGCCACAAAGTTGCAACGATGGAAATCACATCAATGAGCGAGCTTTCATTATAGACGGCAACGGACCCTTTGCCTTTGGGGGGTGGTGTCCCGCTTTCGACCAATTCAATGCCAGATCGGTGAATGGCGCCCCGAAAATGATCGGTGAAGATTTTCCGAAGATCGGTGCCCTTCGGCGCATAAATCATACGGCGGCAGACGAAGGGGGCGAAACTGAACCAATAGGTCAGCAAGCGAAGCCCACGCCAAATCTCGATCACCCAGTTCATGCATCCTCCGAAAATGGAGCGTCCCAATATCCTGGTCGTCCCAATACCCTATAGGGGAATTGCAATCCCACTATAAGCACATTAAATCAACCTCGATGACTCGTATTATTGACATGGATGATCGTGCAAGGCTGCCGTGGCGTTTCCACGGGGTTGAAGCGTCACTTTGGGGTGCGCTGGCGTAACAGCCCGCAACCAAACGCAAATGTCAAATTTTGGGCAGGAGAGAGAAATGTCCGCAAAAACACTATATGATAAAATCTGGGACGCGCATGTGGCGCATGAGGCAGAGGATGGCACCTGTCTTCTGTATATTGATCGCCATTTGGTCCATGAGGTGACAAGCCCGCAAGCCTTTGAAGGTTTGCGCATGGCGGGTCGCAAGGTTCGCGCACCTGAAAAAACAATCGCTGTGCCAGATCACAACGTCCCCACAACGCTGGGTCGTGAAAATCCAGACCAGATGCCAGAAGATAGCCGTATTCAGGTCGCGGCCCTTGATAAAAACGCCAAGGATTTTGGCATTCACTATTACCCCGTTTCTGATGTGCGTCAGGGGATTGTGCATATCGTGGGGCCAGAGCAAGGCTGGACCTTGCCCGGTATGACCGTTGTTTGTGGCGACAGCCACACGGCAACACATGGTGCTTTTGGTGCGCTTGCGCATGGGATTGGGACTTCAGAGGTAGAGCATGTTTTGGCGACGCAGACGTTGATCCAGAAGAAGTCCAAAAACATGAAGGTGGAGATCACCGGCAGCTTGCGCCCAGGTGTGACAGCCAAAGACATCACCATGTCAATCATTGGTGAAACTGGCACGGCAGGTGGCACAGGCTACGTGATTGAATATTGCGGGCAAGCCATTGAAGAGCTCAGCATGGAAGGTCGTATGACCGTTTGCAACATGGCCATCGAAGGCGGCGCACGTGCTGGCTTGATCGCCCCTGATCAAAAGACATTCGATTATGTCAAAGGTCGCCCACATGCGCCCAAAGGGGCCGAGCTGGATGCGGCAATGGAGTACTGGAAGACGCTCTTCACCGATGAAGGTGCACATTTCGACAAGGTTGTGACGCTGAAAGGTGAAGAGATTGAGCCAAGCGTCACTTGGGGCACATCACCCGAAGATGTTCTGCCGATTTCAGCAGTCGTTCCAGCGCCTGATAGTTTTGAAGGCGGCAAGATCGAAGCGGCAGCTCGTTCGCTTGACTATATGGGGCTAGAGCCGGGTCAGAAATTGACGGATGTGGAAATCGACACGGTCTTTATTGGCTCTTGCACCAATGGTCGTATCGAAGATCTACGTGCCGCAGCAGAAGTTCTGAAGGGCAAAAAGATCAAAGACGGTATGCGGGCGATGGTTGTGCCGGGCTCGGGTCTGGTGCGCGCACAAGCCGAGGAAGAGGGCTTGGCCGACATCTTCAAAGATGCAGGATTTGAATGGCGCATGGCGGGCTGTTCCATGTGTCTTGCCATGAACCCAGATCAGCTAGCGCCAGGAGAGCGTTGTGCCGCGACATCGAACCGAAACTTTGAGGGTCGTCAGGGCCGTGGTGGACGCACGCATTTGATGTCCCCTGCGATGGCTGCTGCGGCGGCCGTCACAGGCAAGCTGACGGATGTGCGCGAATTGGCGTGATGGCCGTCGAAAGAAATAGGTCGGGAACACATGGCCATTGGCAACTTTTTTGAGGGAAGGTCACCATGTCCGATTTTGTTACTGTCGCAGATCTTTTGGAAACGCGCGCGCTTGATGATCTGAAATATCTGGAAAAACATTGGCAAAAACGGCGCGATCTTTCAGTGCAGGAAGAAATCGCCTTTACTGGTGTTGCCTTTGGCATCCATTGGGACAGAGCGCCTGAAACCCATCCTGGCTGGATTGGTGTTCTGAGCTGGGGAACTTCCTCTAAGCGATTTTTGCGCATGCGCGAAGATTTCAAAGAGATGGGTGCCGTACCTGCCGTCAAAGCATGGGACGCTGCACGAAAGACCGCAAATAGAAGCGACGCAATGATCGAGGTCGCCTTGAAGCTGAATGGAATAATCGGAGAGAACCCCAAGATGCGAGAAAAATTTATCGCATTGAACGACGAAACACCCAATCTTGGCGCTGAAGTTCGCAACGCGGCTTGGGAATACATTGCTAAAAATACCGAGTCTTTTCGGCCTCTTCCCGCCCCGAAAAAAGGACTCTTTGGTCGCTTGTTCGGTTAGCCGGTTCCCTTAACCTCGTAATGCCAGCGAGATAACGCGTAGAAATCCCAGAAACGTCGAACGGTTGAAAAAATGTGTCAGCGCTTTCGCAATGCGAAGATGTTGGCGATTGCTTTGAAACCACGGTGGGTTTGGCAAAAGCGAAAATTTGCCCTTCAGAAAGCTACGCGGGAAGGGATAAAACGGCGCTTCCACGATGGAGCGTTCAGGCTTGTCGAACATCAACGTGTTGTGGACTGTTCCAATCCCCGATTGAATATCCTTTAGCGTGTGACCCGGAAACGCGCCCCAGCTTGTTCGTGTGGACAGAAAATTGAGACCCGCATAGGCATTGATACAGATCGTGCCATAGCGAAGATCTGTCAAAATCTCATCAAAGCGTTCCCGCCCGATCTGGGCGATGGTTTTGGGGTGGATCATGACATGCACACCCAACGTTCCATAGAGCTTTTCATTCCCAAATTTAATCGCATCGCGAAGATAGGTTTCCGAATCTTTTGCCTTGAGGTGATGGAGCGCCATGACAGGCGCGAAATACTCTTCTTCGGCAAAAATTGGATCATCCGAAAGGTGATTGATCAGGACGGGTGGGCTGTCTTGACGCGCAACCTCTTCAAGGGTTTTCGACTTTTTGCGAAAGGCCGCCATGCGGTCCAAAGCACCCGGGTAGTAAGCTGGGCGCTTGATCTTCGCGAGACGCTCTTTGGTGTATTTCATCAACGTCTCTGTTCCAGACCACCCATCCGGCAGCACATAAACCTGCCCCGCTACGCAATTGAACCCAGAATTTGTGAGCTTTTGCGAAACAAGGTTTTGCGCATGAAAGCGAAGGTCAGTATCGCTCCAGGGACCTGGGACGACAATAACCGGGGTGACCGCACCCAGCTCTGAGGTGATCGGTTTATCGAGTTTTGGCGTGCCTTTCTTGCGGCGCTCTTTGCCCGCCGCGCCCGTGCCCCAGACAATAGCATCATGGGTCGCAACCGAGCCGGTGATATGCACATTCGACACAAGCGGATGGTCCAAGAGCCAGCCCCCCACAGCACCGTCGCCCTTCACAATCCGCAGGGCATTTGCATCTATCAATGGCTTTAGTGCCTTTTGCAAAGGTTCCAGCAAATAGTCATTCACGGGGTTCAGCTTCAGCAAGCAGACTTCAAGTTCGGAGAATAGCTTGTGCAAAACATCCAGAACCGCAATTGCGCTGACATTGCCCGCGCCCAATACAAGGCTAACGGCGCCGGTGAGCGCGTCCAGATCGCTGTCATAAATCGATGCGGTATGCTGGGGAACGTTATGTTCGTCGACCCCTTCTTGCATCCACACTTCGGCTTTGATGCCAGAGAAAATCAAGTGATCCCAAAGATTACTTGGCATGACTTGCACGGCCAATTGACCATTGTGACGGCGGCGTTTCTTAAGCGGCGTTAGGTAACGGCGGCCTTCCATTTGCGACAGCGTGCCAATCAATTCTGTGCAGGCAATTTGCACCGCATATGGCCCCGTATACCATTCTTCGCCTGCAAAGGGGGATGTCGGTGTGATGCCCTTGGCCTTGTCTGCCATCGCGACCCATTCCTCAGATGCGTTAAGCGCAGAGGCTTTTACATCCTTCAAGATTCCGATGCGGTGGGAGATCGGCAAACGCGCCCATTCCACTTTACCCGCATCGAGTTCGGAAAGGGCCTGTTCGTAATCTAGGGCGGCAAAATCTGCCGTTTTGGGAAAGCGCGTGTTCATGAGGTGCGACAGTGAAGCGCTGTCACGGGCGTGTCAATTTCAACGCTCAAAATCCGTTACGTCAGATGCCGGATTTTCTATTCTTGACTATTTAACTCAGAATACGTAAATCCACAAAAATGACTGAACGACCCAAACGCCCTGCGCCCCGCCTCCTTCGTGTCAAAGATGCCTTTTATCTAACCCCCCATATGATCCGTGTGACATTCGCAGGTGATGCGCTGTCGGGTTTTCCAGAAGGTCGAGAAGGCGGCAATTGCAAGATTATGCTGCCCGATCCAGGGGAAGCACTGGACGCGTTTGCCGCGCGCCTTGAAAATGGGCCGCCGTCCGTGCGGCGCACCTATACAGTTCGCGCCTTTCGTTCGGATCCGCTCGAACTAGACATTGATTTTGTGGTCCATGGCGACAATGGGCCTGCCTCAAGTTGGGCGATGGGTGCCAAGCCTAGTAGTTTTCTAGGTTTCGCTGGTCCAAGCGAACCCAAGCTCACCACATTTGATGCCGATTGGTATCTGGTTGCCGCCGATCCCAGTGCCATACCGATGGCGGCTGCGACGCTAGAGGCGATGCCAAGGGATGCGAAAGGGGTTGCGATTTTTGAAATTCCAAGCGACGAGGATCGTCAAGAAATTGATGCCCCCGAAGGCATCGCACAACATTGGTTGGTCAATCCCGATCCTCACAAACCCTCGCCTCAACAATTGGAATTTATCCGTGACATGGAATGGCCAGCGGGTCGCGTGCAAACCTGTATTGCCGGCGAGCATTCCGTGATCAAATCTTTGCGCGAATTTTTGTTCAAAGAAAAAGCGCTCACCAAAGATCAGGTCTATCTCTCTGGTTATTGGAAAATCGGCATGATCGAGGATCAGCACCAAGCCTTTAAACGCAACGAAGCCGCCTAAGCTACTGCGTGTCCCAGCGAAGCGCAGAGTGGCAGGTTCACCTGCCCGAGGCGCTTCGCCCCAGTTCGCGCCCCAAAGGGGCGCAACCCCTTCTAGCCCGAACCGCGCTTTTTCGTAGGGGGCGTCATAACCGCCTCTAATCCCGCGGCAGATCGAATATGGATATCTTGCTGTCTGTAAGAAATCTCTACGCCTGCCTCAGACAACGCATCCCAAATGGCAAGGCGCAGTTCTGTTTCAACCGTGGCAACATCATTGATGTCCCGAATGAAAATTCGCAAATCGAAGATCAGCGCGCTATCGCCGAAATCTCGAAACACAACGGAAGGACCGGGGTTTTTCATGGCGGCCGGATGCGCCTCAGCGACCTGTTCTAAAATGTCCTTCACCGCATGCGGATCGGCATCATAGCTGGCACCAACGCGAACCACGATCCGACCCACGCTATTGTGCCGCGTCCAGTTCTTTACCGAACCAGAGATCAGTTCTGAATTGGGAACAATCACGATATTTCGATCAAAGGTCTCTATCTCTGTGGCGCGCACGGAGATTTTCTTGACCGTCCCTTCGCCCGCACTGGTGGCCACCCAATCGCCGATCTTGATCGGACGCTCAAAAAGTAAAATCAAGCCAGAGACAAAATTCGACACAATTGATTGCAGACCAAAACCAATCCCAACCGATAAGGCACCAGCAACAATCGCAACATTCGTTAGATCAAAGCCGATCGAAGCGACCCCGACCAGTAGTGCCAACGCAAGCCCGGCGTAGCCCACCACTTGAACAATAGACTGACGCATCGCGCTATCGAGACGGGTTTGTGTCAAAACCTTGCTCGCCAGCACCCGCTGACCCAACCGCGTGACCAGCAAGAGCCCAATGAACAGTCCCAACCCGATCAGGATGTTGGCCACCGAAATATTGATCTGGCCAATGCTAAAGCCAAAAAAGGCGCGATAGGCCCAATCTTGGATATCGACCCAATCAGTGCCAATGATCCGCAAAAGCCAAGGCAAGGCGGCAATGGCCAGGATCACATCCAAAATCAGATTAAACCAGAAGGTGGAGAAATTAGGACCGTCGTCGACATCCGTTACATACATCTGTGCATTTAGTCGTGCGATCATGCCGCGCGCCCAAATGCGCAAAACCAATAGGAATAGGCCAAAGAAAAGTAAAAGCACAACAACACGCAAGGAAAACCGCGCCAACGCGGGGTAGCCGTAAAGATTAAGTGCAAATAGCAAGACCCCGAAACTGCCCAAACCCCACATGGCAACTTGATGGCGCGGATTTAGAAACAAGCGTCCCTCTGGCGCCAACCAATATTTAACCGCCAAACCCAAAGCCAGAACCGCTACAAGGCCAGTTGTGACATAGCTTTGTGCCACCAACAGCTCGGCACCAGCACCAAAGCTGCGCCCAGCGGCAACTAAAACCGCATCAATGCAATAGAGAACCGCAATGGCGAGCAAAATGGTTTCGGTCATTCGCCCGATTAACCCCAGCGCCTCAAACCGGTTGAGCGTTAAAAAACCAAAACAAAGAAGTGCCGCCACACCGTATAATACGAAGAACAGGCTGTCGCCTGCAGGCAGTGCGCCGGTTGCAAATCGCGCACCTAGCGTCAAAGTTACGCCAAGGCCTGCGAAAATCAAAAGCGGTTTGACCATCGAGTTTGAGATAAGCTGCAACTTCTCGCCCAAGGTGGTGACATCAATACCGCGCAAAGTTTGAGCGGATCGGAGCGTCGCCAAGCCAAACCAACCGAAAAACAATAGGATTATTGCCGAACCAATTAGCTTAACACCCGTTCCGAGTTCGCCAAAGGCTTTCGCCGTTCGGTCGCGCAATCCTCCTACGGCCTGCTTTGCGTTTGACCACAGTTGCGCATCGCCGAAGGAGGGGGCGGGCGTGAAAAGTTGGTCGACGAAATTTTGCCGACGTAACTCTGCGATGCGATCCAAAAGCCTTTCGACATTGGCAAGCTCAAGGCTAATTTCCGTGCGAAGCCCTTCATAATTGAGCGCCTGTTCGCTCAAGGTTCCGCGTAGCTTTTTGATGTTTTCAGGTTCGGGCGTTGCCCCTTCGCCGCTTGGCTCTGGCCCCAAATCATTCAATCGCGCCTGCGCTTCTTCCAAGGCGGGCGTCATATCATTTTGAAGCTCCAAGAGATCGCTTAGACGATGCCGCAGCACATCGCGCATCGATGCGTAAAGATCAGATGTAGCCTCAGGCGCATCAAGTGTTTCAGACACAGTAGCAATGCTTTGCGTTTGTTGATCAAGGCGTGTTTTGAAATCTGCAAACGTGTCTTGGGCAAGGGCAAAGCTTGAAAGAAAGATAAAACCTAGAAGGATAAAGAGGGGGCGGAAACTGCGCATCACTCGTCTTTCATTGAAACAAAATCTACATTCAAGTTTAGGGATCATGGCCACGGGTTGCAATCCACCCCTAGCCTTCGATTTGACGCGCTTCTTCAACCAAAAGGATGGGAATGCCTTCGCGGATCGGAAAGGCCAGTTTCGCTCGCTTAGAGATAAGCTCGTCGCCTTCTAACACCAATTCGCTATGGGTCAGCGGGCAAATCAATGCCTCTAGCATTTTGGGGTCAAAGCTTTGCTCGCTCATTGCACGCGCCCCTCACCTTCTTCGGTTTTTCGAATAGCAAACTCCATCAAGGTTTGAAGTGTGCTGCGCCGTGCGGCCAAATCCGCAGCCTCGAGCAGCAATTGCTTTTCCTCTGCCTCAAAAGGGCAAAGCATCGACAGCGCGTCGATCATCAACGCTTCATCGGCTTCGCGCAGATTTTCCCAATCTGATTGTAAATTCTCCGTCTCAAAATAACGCATCAAAAGATCGAGGAATTTGGGGCGATCAAAGCCTTCGTCTGGAACAGGTTTTTCCAAATCTTCGGCAAATTCAGAACGAACGACATCTGCCAGCAGATAAGGGTGAAAGCCACTTTCAACCCCAGTGAGCCGAAACCGCGTGATCCCTGTTAAACTGATTTGATACCGACCATCGGGTGTTTCATTAAAACTCGTGATGCGCCCCATGCACCCAACGGGATGCAAGTCTTCCAGACCTGCGGCGTTTTCGGCGCGAGGTTGGATCATCCCAATCATGCGGTGATCCGTTTTCAACGTATCATCCAACATAGCCAAATAGCGGGGTTCAAAAATATTGAGTGGCAACGCACCTTTGGGCAACAAAAGCGCCCCTGTTAGGGGAAAAATCGCAAGGCGATCAGGGATGGTTTCCACGTCAAACATGGGCCCTAGCGTAACCGAGTGCGGCGGTTAGGCAAAGAGCATGGAGGCGAGTTTTCGCCGCCCCTTTAAGACTAGCTCATGTTCACCACCCAATGTGTCGAAGAATTGGAACAGTTGAGTCTTTGCCGCCCCTTCATTCCATTCGGCATCGATGCGTTGGCTTTCCAATAGCGCATCAATCGCCGCCTCTTGTTGACCCGAGGCAAAAAGCGCCACCGCCAAATCAATACGTGCTTGATGATCACTGGGATCTTTATCGACCTTGGCTTGCAGCTCTGCGGTTTCACCCAAATCTGCGGCGGCGGCAGAAATTTCGATTTCACCCAAGACCGCTTGCACCTCTGGCGCGTTTTTCATCGCTTCATCTGCCTGATCTAAAAGCGATTTGGCATTATCCATATGCCCGCCTGCGATATAGGCTTTGGCAAGTCCCGCAAAAGCGCGAGCGTTGCTGTTATCTTCTTGCAAGATAGCCGCAAAAGTTTGTGCCGCATCTCCGACAGCACCTTCGGCGAGCATTTCATCAGCGGCATCAAGTGCCTCTGCCAACCCTTCGGCGGTGTCATCACCACCACCGAGCTTGGCGATGAACTCTTTGATTTCCGAAGGCGACTTTGCCCCCATAAACCCATCAACGGGTTGGCCATTCACAAAGGCAAACACGGCGGGAATGGATTGCACCTGCATTTGGCTGGCTAGCATTTGGTTTTGATCAACATCGATTTTGACCATTTTCACCGCACCATTAGCGGCTGTTACCTCTGCCTCCAACGCGGGGCCCAAAGTTTTACACGGCCCACACCAGGGCGCCCAAAAATCAACAATTACGGGTTGTTTGGCCGATTCCTCGATCACATCAGCCATGAAGGTTTCTTCAGTGCTGTCCTTGATTAAATCTGCTGGGGCTTGGCCGAGTTCCATGATCATCTATCCTTTGCTTGCCCGTCAGATAGCCTTTGATCAGGGCGCCTTCAAGATGGCAGTTGCACCGATTGCGGGTGATTAAAAATATTTTGGGGATCATATTGGGCCTTAACGTTTTGAAGGCGTGGATAGTTCCCAGCCCAATAGTCTTGCCCATAGTTTTCAAGACGACGATCCGCGTAGTTAAGGAATTGACCGGGCTGGGTCGCGCGCGCAACCGCCCTTTCCATCCGATCAAGTATGCCTGTTACCGCATCTGCATCCTCGGGCGTATCTTCCCATGCGTAGTATTGGAGCAGGCCAAAGGCGTCGCGATGCGCAAATGCCGTATCACCGCTTAAGGGCTCCGCCGATACGCCGCCCAAAGCCCGAAGATTGAAGCCCGCGAAACGATCACTATGGCTAAAAACCTCTTTCAAAAAAGATTTCCACGCTGCGTGATCGAGCGGGCCGCTGAGGTAACTATGACGTATCGCGTATTTTACAGTGGGGTAGGGTTTAGTGAAAAGCGCGTCAGTCATCGCCGTAAGCGAGCCTTGATGAAGGCTGGGTTCCCCTGCGCTAAGTCCCAAATCAAAAATCTGTTTGGAAATTTTGCGCATCCCCGCTTCATCATCAATATTGGTCAGCTGAACCTCAAAACTTTTCAGGGAATTCTGCCCTGCCACCGGAAGGGAGCGAACATAGATATCCATATTGGCGGGTGCTGATTTTATGACATCTGTCATGCCCAACATCCAATCGATCATCGCCTGCTCGGTACCTTGGATAGGGAACAGAACCGCCCGTGGATCGGGTGCGTCGTGCAATTTCAAACTTAGCCGCGTCACCAGTCCAAAACTGCTTCCCCCGCCACCGCGCAGCGCCCAGTAAAGATCGGCGTGGCTATCCGCATTCACCTCCAACACCTCACCCTTTGCAGTGATGATTTCTGCGCTCATTAAATTGTCACAGGCCAAGCCCAATTGGCGCATTGTGGATCCATAGCCACCGCCGGTGACCAGACCGCCCAACGCCACAGTAGGGCATGTGCCAACAGGTGTAATTTTATTCAGCGGACTCAACACACGATTAACGTCCGAAATTGTGACGCCTGGGCCTGCATGGATGATGCCGTTCTGGCGATCGACACGAATGCCTTTGAATCCACGCAGATCAATTATTGTGTCTGCGCTTTGCGATAGACCAGCGAAACAATGGCCAGAGCTTTGGATGACAAATTCTGCGCGGTTTTTTAGTACCTGTTGTAAAGCGGCTTGGGCCTCGATTGTATTTTTTGGAATGTACCTAGCTTTGGGTGTCTTTATAAATTTCTCAACGTAGCCCCGCGTCAACGCTTGGTTCGCGGCACCATCAACAGGCGCGATAATATCATCGGCACGTATTTTTGTGCCCATCCCAAGGGCGGTAAGACCAGCCGTAAGGTTTCCCAAAAATCTTCGACGTGGTATCACCGAAATCTTCCTTCACAAATTATTCGGGCAACGGCAGTTAGTTTGGAAAATTTTCTAGCGCGGCTGGCGCATCGTTGCTAGGGTAAAATAAATTCACGGAGGCCGCTTATGAAAATTCTCAATACCATCGCCATCTTATTCGTCGCCTTATTTGGCTACACGCAAATGGCAGGCGCAACGGCGGCGCCCCTTCCGCTTATTCAAAGCAGTTCTTCATCGGCTTTAAACGAGATTGATATTTTTGCGGATAATATGGGGTCTGCCTCAAAAGGAGAAACGGCCGATACATCAATGGCAACTCAAGCCTCCTCTGTTACGCCGTTTGGCATTTGGATAGCGGGCGAGACGCATAATCTTTCGGGACCTTTTGTTGCAGATTTTGATGGCAATGAAGCCGCCATCGCGCTGGAGACGCAGATTTCGCCAAATGTTCTGGTCGGCCTTGGGCTGTCCCATCAATCCTATAGTCGGCAGTCAGAAAGCTTTAACGTGAAATCGGTGGCGCCTTATCTGAGTTTCAATGGGCCAAACGGATTTGGACTTGATGCTATGGTG
>CAZRFT010000013.1:0-8054 GCA_964599255.1 uncultured Neptunicoccus sp.
TAAAGTCCGCAAATCTTGTTGCCCTTTGCTTCGGCAATCCGCACGGCATGCGCCACTGTTTGCGCGACCTTGTCCGTAGCGCCATGAGCGATCAATGCCTGCTTGGTAAGTTTTTCAATCTCATCAAGCGAGATTTTTACCGTTTCCATTTGCTTCCCTCTCTATCGCCAAAAAATGCTACAGCTCTATTGATTGGCAGATGTATTTTAGCTCCATGAAATCATCTAAGCCGTGATGCGATCCTTCGCGTCCCAGACCTGATTGCTTTACGCCACCAAAGGGTGCGATTTCCGTGGAGATAAGACCCGTATTCACGCCAACCATCCCGTATTCCAACGCTTCTTGAACCCGTGTCACACGGCTAAGGTCGTTAGAGTAGAAATAGCTCGCTAGGCCAAAGATTGTATCATTTGCTGCCGCAACGACCTCTTCTTCGGTCTTGAATTTAAAGAGAGGCGCAACGGGGCCAAAGGTTTCATCCTCTGTTACCATCATATCGCTGGTGACATCGGTTAATACGGTTGGCTCATAGTAAGTGCCGCCCAACTGATGGCGTTTCCCGCCCGTTAGAACACTCGCACCTTTTGATTTTGCGTCTTCAATATGTGCTTCCACTTTTTCCAAAGCGCTTTCGCTAATCAAAGGACCAGTTGTAATGCCGTCTTCAAGTCCGTCGCCAACATTCAACTTTTTAACTTCAGCGGCGAGTTTCTTGGCGAAGGCGTCATAGACCCCTTCTTGGACATATATCCGGTTTGCACAAACACAGGTCTGTCCGTTGTTGCGATATTTAGAGATCATCGCCCCTTCGACTGCCTTGTCTAAATCTGCGTCATCAAAAACGATAAATGGCGCATTGCCGCCAAGCTCTAACCCCATCTTTTGGATTTGATCGGCAGATTGGCGCATCAAAATGCGACCCACATTTGTGGAACCCGTAAAGGTCACTTTGCGGATTGTGGGATTCGAACAAAACTCTTTCCCAACCTCAGAAGCATTGCTTGATGTTGCAATACTGACCAAGCCTGCGGGCACGCCTGCCATTTCGCAAATCTTGCCGATCGCAAGTGCTGAAAGTGGCGTTAGTTCTGCAGGGCGGGCAACAAAGCCACAACCAGCCGCCAAGGCAGGTGCCAATTTGCGTGTGATCATTGCACAAGGGAAATTCCAAGGTGTGATTGCGGCCACAACGCCGATGGGTTGTTTTAGAACTGTAATCCGCTTGTCGCGCTGATGACCTGGAATCGTTTCGCCATAGGCGCGTTTTGCCTCTTCACCGAACCATTCAAAGAAACTTGCGCCATAGTGAATTTCACCCATTGCTTCGGCCATAGGTTTGCCCATTTCTGCGCAAAGGATGCGGCCCAAATCTTCGACATTTTCGGTCATCAAATCAAAAATTCGACGAAGGATAACCGCGCGCTCTTTGCCCGTGCGACCCGCCCATTCTTTTTGGGCTACTTGGGCTACATCAATGGCATCCCGAATTTCGTCCAAGCTAACATCTGCTACTTCGGCGATCATATCCCCGCGCGCGGGATTGGTGACCTGAAATGTCTTGCCCGATTTCGCATCGACCCATTTGCCCGACATATAGGCTTGGGTAATAAGTAAATCTGGATTTTTTAACAGCGTCGACAGGTTGGTTTTATCTAGCATACCACACTCCGATTTTGGATCGTTCGAGTGGTGGCAGATTCCCAGCGAAGTCGCAAGTAGGCTTGGGCTAAATGCCAACTATTTCATCGTCGTCCAAATAGGAGCCCGTGCGTATTTCCACCAGTTTTAAAGGGATGCGTCCGATGTTTTGATAGGAATGCGGTTCTGTTGCCGGAATAAGAATCTGATCCTCTTTGACCAAACGATGAATGCCATCGCGCAAATGCACCATCATCGCG
Organism: uncultured Neptunicoccus sp.; assembly: GCA_964599255.1. GTDB lineage: Bacteria > Pseudomonadota > Alphaproteobacteria > Rhodobacterales > Rhodobacteraceae > Amylibacter. The sequence continues at coordinate 1,899 of CAZRFT010000013.1, forward strand.
CCATCAACGACAATAAGTCGCTTTGATGAATGGTAATGCCGAAGCTTGGCTGTTGAAAATTCAATGGGCACAGTGATGGTAAAAATCCGCATATCCTCGCCATTCAGCACCTCTTTGACCAAAGGCTGTAGAGGCACAATAGTGCTTGCGCCCCCTACATAGTCAGAAATTTTTGATATACTTCCCATTTCTCTATCACCAATTAGGAAAATCAATTTTGCGACGATTCAGGTTAATGAAAGTTGAATTTTTTGAAATTCGTGCCGATATAAGGCAGGAGACTTAGGATGATTTAAAAATGCGTTGGGTAAAAAGAATACTCATTTTTTTGATTTTAGGCGGCGTTGCAGGACTATTGCATTACACATTGCCCCAACACGACATTGTACGCATCACCTCAACCGAAGTGATCCGAACAACGCCTACGAACCTAAACCGCATCTTTTATTCTCGTGGCGACAGCGGCAATGCTGATATCGCTGTACGGGATGTACGTCTTATCAATACGGCGTATCAGGACGGCAGCGAGATGGTGTTTCGTAATGAGGATACCGGCTGGTTTAGTTGGCCGCCCTATTTCAAGACCAACAGCTCGAATGTTGCGGCTCAAGCCGAGGATCTTAAGTCGACCAAGGATAATCCCCAATGGGTGATCGCACGGCACTATGGATGGCGATTCACGCCCCTTTCTGTGTACCCAAATTTGGTTTCATTCAAAGCAATCGAAGACCCCAATATTCGGATTATTCCTTGGTTCAATATTATTTTCTTCATTCTTCTGGGACTTTTTGGCCTCGGGCTGTTCCGACTTTGGCAACGCTTTCGCCGTCGGCGTATTGACCCTTTGCTCGATGATTTCAGCGAAGAAGTGACCACTCGAGGTGACCGCTTGCGCAATTGGTTCAAGGGGCTTGGACGTTAAGCGCGAATAACGCGAATCTCCTTTTCAATCGCTTGCGGTTTTGGCATTACCTTCTCTCGATGAAGACGGAGAAGGTAAAATGATCCCATATCGTTCCAGAACCTCTACGCATGGGCGTAATATGGCAGGTGCCCGCGGCTTGTGGCGTGCAACAGGCATGACCGATGACGATTTCGGCAAGCCCATCATTGCAGTGGTAAATTCATTTACACAATTTGTGCCTGGCCATGTTCATTTGAAAGATTTGGGTCAATTGGTTGCAGGTGAAATTCATGCAGCCGGAGGCGTTGCGAAAGAGTTCAATACCATCGCAGTAGATGATGGTATCGCGATGGGCCATGATGGGATGCTTTATTCCCTGCCGTCCCGTGAAGTAATCGCCGATTCCGTGGAATATATGGTCAACGCGCATTGCGCGGATGCGATGGTTTGTATTTCTAACTGCGATAAAATCACACCAGGCATGTTAATGGCGGCGCTTCGTCTTGATATACCTGCCGTCTTCGTCTCTGGCGGACCGATGGAAGCGGGTAAAGTTGATATCGATGGTGAATTGCGCGCTGTTGATCTGGTCGATGCGATGATCGAGGCTGCGAACCCTGACCGAACGGACGAAGAGGTGCAAGCCTATGAAGAGGCCGCGTGCCCAACTTGTGGGTCCTGTTCTGGCATGTTCACCGCAAACTCAATGAACTGTCTAGCTGAGGCTTTGGGTCTGGCTCAGCCGGGGAACGGTTCCACTTTGGCAACGCATGCCGATCGCGAAGCATTGTTCCGCTCTGCTGGTCGCCGTGTGGTTGAGCTTACCAAGCGTTACTATGTTGATGGGGATAAATCAGTTTCATCACGCGGCATTGCAAATAAAGCTGCTTTTGAGAACGCCATGACGCTTGATATTTCTATGGGTGGATCAACCAATACAATCCTGCACCTTCTTGCCATGGCGCAAGAGGCAGAGGTGGATTTCACCGTTGATGATATTGACCGTTTGTCACGGACAACTCCATGTTTGTGCAAAGTTGCGCCCGCGGTTCAAAATGTTCACATGGAAGATGTCCATCGTGCAGGTGGTATTTTTGGTATTCTGGGCGAACTTGATCGCGCGGGTCTGTTGAAAACGGATATCCCCACGATCCATTCCGACACAATGGCAGATGCCATTAAGAATTGGGACATCATGCAAACCAATGACAAGGCAGTGCACGAGCTATTTAGTGCGGCCCCTGGCGGTGTCCGGACTACTCAAGCCTTTAGCCAAGATCGCCGTTACAAAGATCTCGATAAAGATCGTGTTGGTGGGGTTATTCGTTCAGCAGAACATGCTTTCAGCCAGGATGGAGGGTTGGCGGTTTTGTTTGGAAACATCGCTCAGGAAGGGTGTGTGGTTAAAACGGCTGGCGTTGATGATTCAATCCTTAAGTTCAGTGGCCCCGCAATTATTTGTGAGAGCCAAGACGAAGCCGTGAAACGCATTCTGGGCAAAGAAGTCAAAGAGGGCGACGTTGTGATCATCCGCTATGAGGGACCACGCGGTGGGCCGGGGATGCAAGAAATGCTTTACCCAACCTCTTATCTTAAATCGATGAAACTCGGCAAAGCCTGCGCGTTGATTACCGATGGTCGTTTTTCTGGCGGCACGTCTGGGCTTTCAATAGGCCATGTCAGCCCTGAAGCCGCAGAAGGTGGGAATATCGGACTGTTGGTTGAAGGTGATATGATCGAAATCGATATCCCTAACCGAACGATAAATGTCGCACTTTCAGAGGAAGAGCTGGCGGAACGCCGCGCGCAAATGGACGCGAAAGGTGATGCGGCTTGGATGCCTGCAGAGCCCCGGAAACGGAAAGTTAGCCGTGCGCTTCGCGTCTATGCTGCCAATGTTGCAAATGCGAGCCTAGGTGCTGTGCGCCTTGAGCCGTAGGATGCTAGGTGGCCGCAGACGCGCCATTTAAGTCACGAAATGTCACAACGTCGCGCCATTGGCGTGTTTGGGGCTTGCGTTTCACGGGTGCTTTCGGCTTTAGTTTCGTTCAAGCAAGGGGCAGCTGCGAATAAGAAGATGCAGAAAATCAAAGCGTTATATAGCTTTATTGCCGTTCTTTTGCTCTGCCTTCCGGCGGTCGCTCAAGAACGTCTGAAGATGTCGGTTATGGCGCCCGGCACCTCTTCTTATTTGGTGATGACCAATTTTGCGTCGCTGGTGAATGCGCAACCCAACAATATTGAAATCCTAGTTGATGCCCAAGGGGTGCAAACGCGGCATATGCTCGATTTGGCCCAAGGACTTACAAATATCGCGATGACTTCGCCCACGGCGATGGCTCATATGTATAACGCCACGGGCATGTACCAGCAGCAACCAACATCACCGCAGGATGCCGATAAGTTGCGCTTGTTATTCTGGTTCCCCAATGGACCCTACCATATTGCCACGAAATCCGAGGACGAAATTTTTAATTTTCAAGAACTTCGGGGATTACGCATTTTCTTGGGGCCACCCGGTAGTGATGATTTTCTAACTGTTCGCGATTGGTTGCAAGGCACGGTCGGTTTAGAAATGGGCGTTGACTATACGCCTGTTGCCTCTGATTGGCTGGGCGCGGTTACTGGATTTGCGCGGGATGAAATAGACGTTCATATCTCGCCCGGTATTCCCCCCTATAGTTATATCGGGCCGCTATCGCGCCGCACAAAAATTCGTATTATCGGGCATGGCGATGATGAGCGGCAACGCATTCTTTCAGATCGCGGCAGCGAGGGTTACCTTGTCGCCAATCAACCTGGGCGTGCCTTTGAGCCGATTAACGTAAGTCATTACAATGACAACGTAGAAGCGCGCGGTGCCATTTTTGGATTGGGCGCGCTTGCGGGCGTAATTGTAAACGAAAACCTGCCTGAGGAAACGGTGTATCAGATGGTCAAAGCCTTCTGGGAAGGAAAGGCTGGTATCGCCAACCAAGCCAAATACCTACGCCAAGTGACGCCAGAAATCGCTCTCTCTGAAACCTCGGTCCCACTTCATCCAGGCGCATTGCGTTACTACATCGAAGCGGGCTGGCAAGTACCGGACGCCTTGCGCTAAGGTCCCTTTTATGGCCAAGGCAAAAAACATCCTGTTCATCATGTATGACCAATTGCGCTGGGATTACCTGTCTTGTGCGGGGCACCCAACGTTAGAGACGCCAAATTTTGATCGCGTGGCAAAGAAGGGTGTTCGGTTCACCCGCGCTTATGTGCAATCCCCCGTTTGTGGATCAAGCCGTATGAGCTTTTACACCGGTCGTTACTGTCATAGCCACGGGGCGCAGTGGAATGGTCATCCACTGAAAGTTGGCGAGCTGACGCTGGGCGATCATCTTCGAGACAATGGGATGGATTGTTGGTTGATTGGGAAAACCCCTATGCGCGCAGATGAAACGGGCATGGCCCGTTTGGGGCTGGCACCTGATAGCATCATTGGCGCCCGATTGTCGGAGTGTGGTTTTGATACCTATATCCGCGATGATGGCCTTTATGCCCAAGGGCCAGATGGCTTCTATGATGAGCGACCATCGCCCTATAATGAATTTCTACGAGAGAAGGGATATGCGGCCGAAAATGCCTGGCATGATTTTGCTAACGCAGGCGTTGATAAGGATGGCAATATTGCTTCGGGCTTCTTGATGCAGCATGCGGGGAAGCCCGCAAATGTTGCCGAGGAAGACAGTGAAACCGCATGGCTAACCAGCCGAACAATTGATTTTATTGAATCTCATGATGAGAAGCCGTGGTGCGCACATGTATCTTATATCAAGCCGCATTGGCCCTACATTGTGCCAGCGCCCTATCACAACATGTACGGCCATAATCACGTCCAACCCGTGAACCGCGCGGAGGAAGAATTGCGCGACATGCACCCTGTAATGAAAGCCTATTCAGGGGGGATGATTTCAAAAGCGTTTCACCGCGATGAGGTGCGCAATGCTGTGATCCCAGCGTATATGGGTTTGATCAAACAATGTGACGACCATCTGGGCCGGCTTTTGGATCACCTCGAAGCGACAGGTCGCATGGAAGAAACGATGATCGTGCTGACCTCGGACCATGGGGATTATCTGGGCGATCATTGGAAAGGCGAAAAAGATCTATTTCACGAATGTTCCGTGAAAGTGCCAATGATTATATATGATCCCGATCCAAAAGCAGACGAAACACGTGGCACTGAATGTGGCGCGCTGGTGGAGGCGATTGATTGTACTGCAACCTTCATCGAAACGGCAGGCGGCACGGTTCCTGATCATATTGTAGAGGGTCGATCGCTTTTACCCCTGCTTCACGGAACCACGCCCGATAATTGGCGCGAATATGCGATTTCTGAATACGATTATTCAATGACCCCCATAGCCGTCCAACTTGGACTGGATGTGAAGGATGCACGTCTTTTCATGGTTGCCGACAAGCGATGGAAATTCATGCATGCAGAGGGCGGATTTCGACCAATGCTGTTTGATATGGAAAATGATCCTGGCGAATTGGATGATCTTTGCAGAGATGATCGTGCGCCCCCTGAGGTCATTGATCTTATGTATGATCGTCTGTTCGAATGGTCAAAGCGGCTGTCACAGCGCACAACAATTTCGGATGCGGATATCATTGCAAAACGTGGGGCTTCGCGACGAAAGGGGATTATCCTTGGCGCCTATGATGAGGCGGATGTTGATCCCGATATTATGTCTAAATATTATGGCGCTGCACCTAAGCGACCTATTTAGCTTCCATAGATTTTAAAGGAATTTGTGAAAGGTTGAGCCGAGAAATCATCGGTGACCCATGCAACCTCATGTCACAATTTTAATGGCGTCGTACAACGGAGCGGAATTTATCAGCGATCAATTGACGTCGATCGCTGCACAGACGCATATTCATTGGCGGTTGGTCATTGGCGATGATGGATCAACGGATGAAACCAAAGAGGTGATTGCCTCTTTTTGTGAGTCCAATCCAAAGCTCGAAATTCATTTGGTGAATGGGCCACGCAAAGGCTCAAATTCGAATTTTTGCAATCTTCTACAACATGTTCCCAAAGCATGCGATTATATCGCTTTTGCCGATCAGGATGATGTTTGGTTTCCGGACAAACTTGGCCGCGCGATAAGCCATCTCGAGGAAATAAAAGGCCCCGCGCTATATGGATCAAGAACAACGCTTGTGGATGATAATTCAGAAGTGATTGGCGGGTCGGCTCGCCCGCGCCA
>CAZRFT010000014.1:0-14185 GCA_964599255.1 uncultured Neptunicoccus sp.
ATGCAATATCGTTGGGGGGGTCGCTTGGCTGTTACCCGCGAGAATGTTCAAGCCATTGGGAAACTAGAAGAGGGTCTCTATTCAGCTTGCATTCAAAACGGTCTAGGCACAGCAAAAGGAACACTTGCAGGTGTTTTAGCCGCAGAACTTGCCTGTGGTATCGCGTCTCCGGCGCTTGATCGCGCACTGGCCGCGCCCAAACCAAGGCGGCTGCCGCCCGGTCCATTGGCCAAGTTTGGAGCGAACGCGCATATTCGCTTTGGCGAATGGCGGGCTGGACGCGAACTATAGCTGCGCCTAAAGTCAGCTAAAAAAGCAATACAATATGAATTCCAATTTCAAGGGCGCCTTATTTGCACTGGCCGCGTTTGCGCTGTTTGCCGTGCATGATCTATTTTTGAAAATCCTGGGCGGTACCTATGCCCCGTTTCAAATCCTTTTCTTCGCGGTTCTTTTTGGCTTTCCGCTGACCATCTTTATGCTGCTTTTTGACAAGACGAAGGCAAATTTACGCCCGAAGCATCCGTGGTGGCTTGCACTCCGAGTGGCGTCATCTCTCTTGGGCGCTCTATGTGCGGTCTATGCTTTTGCCACGCTCCCATTTAGTCAAACCTACGCCATTTTATTTACAATGCCGCTTTTCGTGACGATCCTATCTGTGCCAATTTTGGGAGAGCGTGTTGGATGGCGACGCGCGATATCAGTTCTGCTGGGACTGTGCGGTGTGCTGGTTGTCCTTCAACCAAGCTCCACTGAAATAGAGTTTAGTCACTTATGTGCGCTTGCAGCGGCCTTTCTTGCCGCTCTATCTTCGATCGTTCTTCGGAAAATCGGGAACGAAGAACGTAGCGTCGTGATGATGCTTATTGGGCAAACTGGCACTTTTTTGGTTATGAGCAGCCTCCTCTTTCTCGATTACAAACCGATGCCGCTTGAAGATTTGGGTTTGACAGCGGGTGTGGCCTTCTTTGGGACGGCGGCAATGTGGCTGATGATTGCTGCCTATACACGCGCCGAAGCGGTGCTTGTTTCGCCGATGCAATATTCGCAAATTATTTGGGCGACGATTTTCGGATACCTGCTCTTTGGTGAAAATCTTAGCACGAACACCGCAATTGGTGCCGCAATTATTATTTTAAGTGGTATTTACATTCTTGTTCGAGAAAGCGGGGTAAGCGCCACGCAACCCGTACTGAGCACACGAGATCAGCGCCCATCCTTTGCCATTCGGCCGCGTGTTGGTGATATTTTTAGGGTTAGAGGTACGAAGTAGTGCTGCTACAAAACATAACGCGACAGATCTGCAGATTTTGCCAGCTCACCTAGGTTTTCGTTCACAAATTTCGCATCGACTTTCACAGCCTCGCCACCACGATCCGGGGCAGAAAAGCTTAACTCTTCAAAGACGCGCTCCATAATCGTGTAAAGTCGACGTGCACCGATATTTTCTACGTTGGAATTCACCTCAGCCGCTATTTTGGCAATTTCGGCTATCCCGTTATCAGTAAAGCTCACCTTTACCTCTTCCGTGTCCATAAGAGCGGTGTATTGGCGGGTCAGCGAGTTGTCCGTCTCTTTTAGAATACGAACAAAATCCTCTTCCGTAAGGGCGCGCAGCTCTACTCTAATCGGTAAACGCCCTTGCAATTCAGGAAGCAGATCAGACGGCTTTGCAATATGAAACGCGCCAGACGCGATGAAAAGAATATGATCGGTTTTCACGGGGCCATGTTTGGTAGAAACTGTCGTACCCTCGATCAGCGGCAACAAATCACGTTGCACACCTTCACGGCTGACATCGCCAGAGCGACCTTCTGATTTGGCGCAAACTTTGTCGATCTCGTCTAAGAAAACGATGCCAGATTGCTCTACCGCATCAATCGCTTCTCTTTTGACGGCCTCTTCATCGACCATTTTATCCGCTTCCTCATCAATCAGAAGCTTGTAACTTTCCGCGACCGTCACCCGCTTTTTGACAGTTCGGCCGCCCATTTTCCCAAAAATATCCCCAAGGTTCATCATCCCCATATTGGAACCGGGCTGACCTGGGATATCGAACATCTGCATTGGGTTGGTATTATCCGTTAGCTCGAGTTCAATTTCCTTATCATCAAGCTGTCCATCGCGTAGTTTTTTGCGGAAAAGCTCCCGTGTGTTGTCCCGAGAATCTTCGCCGCAAATGGCGTCAAGAACTCGATCCTCCGCATGACCATGCGCATTCGCCTTAACCGCTTCGCGCTTCTCTTCGCGCTTCAATAAAATGGCTGCATCAACTAAATCGCGGACGATCTGTTCGACATCGCGCCCGACATAGCCGACTTCGGTAAACTTGGTGGCTTCGACTTTAATAAAAGGAGCTTTGGCAAGTTTTGCCAATCTGCGGCTGATTTCAGTTTTCCCAACGCCTGTTGGTCCGATCATCAGGATATTTTTGGGATAAACTTCGTCGCGCAGATCATCCCCCAATTGCTTGCGCCGCCAGCGATTCCGCAAAGCTACAGCGACCGAGCGTTTTGCATCTTTCTGCCCAATAATAAATCGATCCAACTCTGATACGATTTCGCGAGGAGTAAGGTTTGTCATTTATTCGTATCTTTCAAATCTGTTTTTTCATCTAGTGGAAATCTTTTGATTAATGCCCAACCTTCGACGCCCCCGGTCATTCTAACACCCCGCGCTTTAAGCTCGATGAGTAAGGTTCGACATTCTTCCTCTGTGGTCCCAGTAACGCGTGTTAAGTTTTTTAAAGAGCGCGTTCGAGGGTATGGCTCACTTAGCATTTGCAATAGTAGTTCTTTACGTGGATTTGCCCAAGAACGATCACGTCGCCACTTTGTATATTCAGCTAATGCTATTGGACCAATGATCCCCCCCACGATTGCTGCTAACAGCGCTGTTGTAGCACTAGGCTCTAGTACGCTAGCCATGTATTTTTTCCACTGTCATATTCCCATTTGTATAAACACAAATTTCTGCAGCGATTTCGAGGGCGCGACGCGCAATGGTTTCGCCATCATCTTTACCGTCAATCATTGCGCGTGCAGCGGCAAGGGCGTAGTTTCCACCAGACCCAATAGCTGCAATTCCATGCTCGGGTTCCAAAACATCACCCGCTCCGGTGATCACAAACAAATCCTTGCCATCCGTCACAATCAACATGGCCTCAAGATTGCGAAGGTATTTGTCCATTCGCCAATCCTTGGCGAGTTCCACACTCGCTTTGGCCAATTGACCAGGCGAGGCTTCCAGCTTTGCTTCCAGACGCTCAAGCAATGTAAACGCATCCGCCGTTGATCCTGCGAATCCACAAACGACATCGTGCCCACCGGGACTAATCCGACGCACTTTTTTGGCAGTGCCTTTGATAACGGTTTGGCCAAGCGAAACTTGCCCGTCACCCGCAACAACAACTTCCTTACCTTTTTTGACACCAACAATCGTGGTGCCGTGCCAACCTGGAAAATCCTTCGATGCCATCGCTATCCCTTTCGTTGCCATTAAATATAGGCATCTATGAAACGAAATAAAGCCATGAAGCTTCCGCCAGCAAGAAATGGCTTTATCGTTAAATTACAGACGGTTGCGGCCACTAACAAAAAACCGCCCCTTGGGGCGGTTTCTTTTAAAGTGTTCTTGCAATCTCTTCGGTCTCGAAAATCTCGATGACATCGCCCTCTCGAATATCTTCGTAATTCTCAAAAGCCATACCACATTCTTGGCCGGCGTTGACCTCTTTGACCTCATCTTTGAAGCGCTTGAGCGTCTTCAGCTTACCTTCATGGATCACAACGTTATCGCGCAGCAAACGAACTCCGGCGGCTCGTCGAGCAACACCTTCGGTGACTTCACAACCGCCGATTTTACCAACGCCCGTGATCTTAAAGACTTCTTTGATCGTTGCGTAGCCAATGAACGTCTCCTTGATCTCTGCAGACAGAAGGCCAGAAGCCGCCGCTTTTACGTCATCCACAAGATCATAGATGATCGAGTAATAGCGGATTTCGACACCCTTTTGGTTCGCCGCATTTCGTGCGGGCGCATTAGCACGCACGTTGAAGCCAATAATTGGGGCTTGCGATGCTTCTGCCAGCGTTACGTCTGATTCCGTAATTGCGCCCACACCGGAGTGCAAAATCTGAACCTGAACTTCTTCGTTGCCCAGTTTTTCCATCGCCTGAACAATCGCTTCCGAGGAGCCCTGAACATCTGCTTTGACCAAAATCGGCAAGAAAGAGGTATCCTCGTCCGCCTTTTTCTGTGCAAGCAACTGATCCAAAGACGTCCCAGCGCCTGCGGCTGCCTTTTTGTCTTTGGCCGCTTGGATGCGGTATTCCGCGATTTCCCGCGCTTCTGCTTCCGAGGATACAACGTTTAAAACATCACCTGCTTCGGGCGTACCGTTTAGACCCAGCACCTCGACAGGAACCGACGGCCCTGCTTCGTTCACCGTGTCACCTTTGTCATTCACAAGCGCGCGGACTTTACCCCACTGCTCGCCCACAACAAAAATATCACCGCGGCGTAACGTGCCTTTTTCGACCAAGACCGTTGCGACAGGGCCGCGACCGGTATCCAATTTGGCCTCAATCACCGCACCTTGCGCTTGGCGATCAGGGTTGGCTTTGATCTCTAGCAATTCGGATTGAAGCGTAATTGCCTCCAAGAGCTCGTCGAGCCCGTCACCCTTTAGGGCAGAGATTTCAACATCCTGCACTTCACCAGACATCGCCTCTACAATTACTTCATGTTGAAGAAGTTCTGTGCGAACACGCGTTGGGTCGGCACCTTCTACATCCATTTTGTTAATCGCGATGATCATCGGCACTTCGGCCGCTTTGGCATGAGCAATCGCCTCGATTGTTTGCGGCATCACACCGTCATTTGCCGCAACAACAAGAACAACAATATCCGTAACTTGTGCACCGCGTGCGCGCATTGAAGTAAACGCTGCGTGGCCAGGTGTATCAAGGAATGTCAGAACATTGCCGCCATCCGTTGTGATTTGATAGGCTCCGATATGCTGGGTGATCCCACCCGCTTCTCCAGAGACGACGTTGGTTTTTCGAAGCGCATCCAAAACAGAAGTTTTACCGTGATCCACGTGCCCCATCACTGTAATAACTGGTGGGCGTGGTTTTAGATCTTCGTCTTTGTCGTCAACATCCTGAATGGCTTCTTCAACATCCGCATCGGAAACGCGGACCACATTGTGTCCAAATTCTTCGACGATCAATTCTGCCGTATCTGCATCAATGGTTTGGTTTTGCGTAACCATGACACCGTTGGTCATCAATGCTTTGACAACTGCTGCCGTTTTTTCTGCCATGCGGTTGGCAAGTTCTTGAACGACGATGGTTTCCGGGATTTGAACATCGCGGACGATTTTTTCTCGTTCGCCACCAGCATCACCCATCATTTTGCGTTTTTCACGCTCTTGCGCACGCTTCAGGGACGCCAGCGAACGTTGACGCCCGCCTTCCGCACCACGAAGCGCTTGGTTAATAGTCAGTTTGCCAGATGATCGACGATCAGCCCCTCCGCCTTTACCCCCTTTGGGGGCACGAACTTCACGACGCGGCTCTTCTTTCTTAGGCGCGGTGCGGCCACCTTGATCGGCGCGTTGTGCGGCGGCTTGTGCCGCAGCGGGGTCAGGCTCTTGCGCCTGCTTTGGTGCAGGCTTCTTTGCTTCTTCCTCTTTGCGTTTGCGATGCTCTTCGATTTCTTGGGCTTCGCGCTCTTTCTCTTCGATTTCGCGACGACGTTCTTCGCGGGCGCGCTCCCGTTCAGCTGCTTCTGCTTCTTCTTTTGCTTTGCGCGCTGTCTCTTGTTCCTGCGCAGCTGCAAGTGCCTTCTTACGGCGCTCTAGTTCCGCATCAGAAACGCCCGCTGGTTTAGAACCACCTGCACCATCAGCACCCGGTGGGGGCGTTTTGCCCGGAACAATGACGCGCTTGCGTTTTTTCTCAACGACAACAGATTTCGTCCGGCCACGTGCAAAGCTTTGCTTTACCTGACCTGATTTACCGGACAAACCCAATGTTTTCTTTTCGTCGCTCATACGTACCTTTGTCTTTCTTTCGAAGTCTAATTTAGATGTCAGAGACTCGCAGACCCCGAAGTTTCTGCGCTTCTAGTTGTATTTTATCGGTTAATCCACCCCCCAAGAGGCTTACATGGATCGCATATTCTCGTCCGAATGCGTGACCAAGCTCACTTTGGGACAAGCAGTCGAAATAGTGGTTGTCGCCCTGAGGGGGTTTCAGTTTACTTTTCTGGCGCGGCGAACCATCAGATGCTTGGAAAAGCAAAATCGCTTTTTCTGCCAGCAGGGATTCTTTGACATTTTCATACCCCGTTATGGCTTCGCCCGACTTGCGTGCCAAAGATATAAGGTTGATGACCCGTTCTACAAGCAGACGTTCCACCGTTTCTTGCAGGTCTTTCGGCAAAATCGCGGTGGTTTTTGCGGCTCTAGAAAACGGATTTTTCTTTAGCGCTTCGCTAAAGGCGTGGTTCGTTGCCGACAACCACATGCCACGGCCCGGCAATTTACCCAAAATATCAGGTGTCACAATTCCATCGGGGCTGATTACAAACCGGATCAGCCCTGATTTATCGCCGCTTATTCCCGTCGCGAGGCATTTTCGCTCTGGGCTAGCATGGGATTTAGACGCACCACTCATTGGGCAACACCGAAGCCTGATTAAACATCAGACTTCTTCCCCTTCTGCTTCTTCCGCTGCTTCTGCCTCTTCTTCGGCGGCAGCATCTTCTGCAAGTTGCTCTTCTGTAACCCAACCGAGCTGCAATCGTGCACGCATGATCAACTCTTGTGCCTCGCCCAATGAAACATCGAAAGATTCCAGAACGCCATCATCTTTGACCCGCTTGCCTTCAACCGTGGTGTAGCCACCAGCAAGCTCCCAATCCGCACAGGTTGCGAAGTCTTCGATTGATTTCACTTCGTCTTTAACAAGTGCAAGAATCATCTGTGGTGACAAACCTTCGAAATCCAACAAGCTCTGCTCAACACCCAATTCACGCGCTTCCGCGATGGCTTTGGAATTGATCTCGTCCAAGGACTCACGGGCTCGTGCTTGAAGTTCGTCGGCTGTGTCTTGATCGAAACCTTCGATAGTGAGCAGCTCGTCAACCTCGACATAAGCTACCTCTTCTAGGTTCGCGAAGCCTTCGGAAACCAGCAGCTGAGCTACAACTTCGTCCACGTTCATCGTGTCCATGAAGAGTTTTGAGCGCTCTTCGAATTCTTTCTGACGGCGTTCAGACTCGTCTGCTTCCGTCATGATATCGATGTCTAGACCCGTTAGCTGTGAAGCAAGACGCACGTTTTGTCCGCGACGTCCAATTGCCAAAGAAAGCTGTTCGTCTGGCACGACAACTTCGATACGCTCTGCATCCTCATCCAAAACAACTTTAGAAACTTCAGCAGGCTGAAGCGCGTTCACAAGGAAAGTAGGCGCGTCATCATTCCAAGGGATGATGTCAATTTTCTCGCCCTGCAACTCATTCACAACCGCTTGCACGCGTGAACCGCGCATCCCAACGCAGGCACCCACTGGATCAATTGAATTGTCATAAGAAATCACCCCGATTTTTGCGCGCGAACCTGGATCGCGAGCGACCGCCTTGATCTCGATGATGCCATCGTAAATTTCTGGCACTTCCATTTTAAAGAGTTCTGCCATGAATTCAGGCGCAGTCCGAGATAAGAAGATCTGGTGGCCACGCATCTCTTGGCGCACTTCTTTGATATAGGCGCGGATGCGGTCGCCATTGCGGAACATCTCACGATTGATCAGCTGGTCCCGACGGCAAACAGCCTCTCCACGACCCACATCGACAATCACATTGCCATATTCAACACGCTTGACGACGCCGTTAATAATCTCGCCTTGGCGATCCTTGAATTCTTCGTACTGACGGTCACGTTCTGCTTCGCGAACCTTTTGCAAAATCACTTGTTTTGCTGATTGCGCACCAATACGGCCGAAATCCATCGGGGGAAGCTCGTCGATGATCAAATCACCAACCGCTGGATCATCTTTATAGGCACGCGCATCTGCGACAGTCAGTTCGGTGTAGGTATTCTCTACCTCATCACCTTCGACAACTTCGCGCACGCGGGTCATTTCCAGCTCGCCTGTTTTGCGGTCGATATGGGCGCGAATATCCAGTTCGGCGCCATATTTTGACTTCGCCGCACGCGCGTAAGATTCTTCCATCGCTTGCAAAACAAGATCAGGATCGATCATTTTTTCACGCGCAACAGCATCTGCGATTTGCAGAAGCTCCAGACGGTTTGCAGATGTAATCGCCATATTAGCTTTCCTCTTCTTCAACTGCGTCGAAATCACTTTCGACAAACTCTTTGCGGCCCTTTAGGGATTCCGCGATTAACTCATCTGTCAGCACCAATTTGGCATCTGACAGCCATTCAAATTTCAATCCAATTGTTCCTTGCTGGATATCGATCAATACTTCATCGTCTTGGGTTCCTTGAAGCGTTCCTTTGAAACGTCGCTGGCCATCGATAAGCTCGGACGTTTCAAGTTTTGCTTCCCAACCCGCCCATTGATCGAAATCTTTTAATCGGGTCAAAGGGCGATCAATACCTGGGGAGGAGACCTCTAAGGAATACTCGCCAGAAATTGGATCTTCGACATCAAAGATCGCTGACAGCTCGGTAGAGATTTTTGCACAATCATCCACCTCAATCCCACCATCAGCTTTATCTGCCATAATCTGTAATGTCGTTGATTTGCCCGCCATCAGCCGAATACGCACAAGCTCATAACCCAATCCCTCAATCACGGGTTGGGCGATTTCTGCCAATCTTTTGTCGATTGCCGCGCGGGCGATTAAATCAGACATGGTTTCCAACAACAAAAAAACGGGCGCTCGGCCCGTTTGAATTTTCCGGTGGTGCTTCGGGGGTGGAGGCCGAAGCGCCGATGTTGAGCCAGCATATAGGGGGATCGATCACAAGTTGCAAGCCCCAGCAATTCCAATCTTGCACATCGGCAATATATTTTTATCGTCTCTATTTATGGATAAGTTTACCGAATTAGAAATCTTCACGACAATCATTGAGCAGGGCGGCTTCACTGGGGCAGCAAACAAACTTGGACTGTCAAAATCAGCCGTCTCAAAACACATCACCGCATTAGAGGGTCGTTTGGGCGCAACGCTTTTAAACCGCACCACGCGCCAAGTCAGCCCAACGGAAGTGGGCCAGGAATTCTATTTAAAATCCAAACAAATTCTAAAAGATATGGGAAGCGCAGAGAGTATAGTCAGCTCCATGCAGTCGGAAGCCCAAGGGACAATCAAAATTTCTGCTGCAAATGATTTTGGCGTGAATCAGCTTGCGGCCAAAATTGGACGTTTTCTAAAACAATACCCCAAGGTCAAAGTTGATCTCGATCTCGACAATCGCTTTGTGGATATCCTTGCAGAGGGGTTTGACCTAGCCTTTAGGATTGGAAGCCTTAATGACAGCTCGTTAAAGGCGCGCAAGCTTGCGGAGACCCAAACCTGTATTCTTGCCTCGCCTGACTACCTAAAAGAACACGGCACCCCCCAGTCTATTGAAGATCTAGCTGATCATCGCCTTCTTCATTACACAAATAGCCGCGGGGAACAAATCTGGCGCTTAACCGACAAAACTGGACAAGAGCACCAAGTGCCCGCCAACACCTCTTTTTCCGTCAATGATGGGGCAACGCTTTTGAATGCTGCAAAAGAGGGGCTAGGGCTGAGCAACCTTCCCTGCTTTATCTATACCGACGCGATGAAGCGCGGTGAGTTGGTAAAGGTGTTACCTGACAATCAACCGCTGATCATGGGGCTTTATTGTGTATATCCGCCTGGTGACTACACCCAGCCAAAGATCCGCGCGATGATCGATTTCATGGTTTCGGAGTTCAAGGGCAAGGGCCGAGAGGTTTGGTGATTACCCAATCCCCAACAGATCTTCGATAATCTCTGGCAGCTCTTCAGGGTGGCCAGCAAGCATATCGGCCTCTGCCTCTCTCATTTCGTCAGCGCTGCCAAATCCCCACAGCACCCCGATATTGGCAACGCTGTTATTCTTAGCCCCAAAAATATCAAAACGCCGATCACCGATCATCACTGCTTTGGCTGGATCCGTTTCTGTCTCCGCTAAGGCAAAAGCGAGAAGCTCGGTTTTATCTTCGCGTGCGCCGTCGGCTTGTGAACCAAATACATAATCAATGTAATGTGTAAGGCCAAAATGCTCTGCCACTTCCCGTGCCGAAGCTTCAAGTTTTGAGGTCGCAATAAACATCCGTGCTCCCATCGCCTGCAACGCTTCCAACATATCACCTAAACCGTCATAAATATCGGCCTCGTAGATACCTTCTTCGGCATAATACTCGCGGTAGGTTTCTACTGCGCCTTCAATATCAGCTCCTTCACCCAAAAGAATGGAAAAGGATTGAAACAAACTGGGCCCAATACACCACTCCAACTCATCGGCACTTGGTACCTCTGCGCCTAGCTCCTCTAGAGTTTTCTGAATACATCGTGTGATCCCCTCTTTGGAATCGACCAAGGTGCCATCAAGATCAAAGAAAACGGTGAACACTATTCTGAATCCTCAAAAAACGGCGTGACTTGATAAACGATCACAGCATTCTCGTCTTGGGCGCGCTGCATCAAGTCACGCTCTTCATCCGAAATATCATGACCTTCTTCAAGACGTTCTTCCAATGTACCGTAACCTGTCACATCTAACGGCGCGACATCAGCCTTTTTCAGAACCGCTACGGTTTCGCGCACCGCTTCGGCCTCATCAATGCCCGATGCAAAACACATCAAGGCACCGCCCGTGGCGCCTTCGGGCAACCCATCACCTTCTGCCCGTCCAATTTGAACGAGAAGTGTGAATACTTGTTGTGCGTTTTCTTTGCCCATATGGCGGGGTCTAATTGATCCCCGCCGCAAGCTAAAGCGAAATTAGGATGTCGCCGCGTTCAACGCGATATCCATAAGCTCTTGGATTTGTTTTTTGCTCGTGCCCGCAACAATGCGGCCCAATTCTTGATCGCCCTTAAGAACAATCAGCGTGGAACGCCTCGGGATATTGCGGTCCGTTGAAACTGGATGATTGCTATAAACGTCCCAATCTACGCGCACAAACAAGATATTCTCATCATAGCTCGGATTTGAGCTTCGTAATGCCTCTATCTTCCCCTCTTGCGCACGACAGGTGGTGCACCAATCGGTAGCGTAGTCGACGAAGACTGTTTTGCCGTCCGCCAGCGCGGATTGAATTAATCCGTCAGTGTATTCGACCGTTTCAGCCAATGCACTGATCGGCATCATAGCAAGTGCCACCGTTGCACCAATAAATGTTCTTCTGATCATGTCGATCTCCCTTTCGTCATAAAGATACTGATAATTCCAAAATCCAACTGGGCAGATTATCCAATGCCCATAGTTCTGCCCAATGGTGAACCCGTAGCAAAATCATCGCACCAACCGCGACAAACACCCCACCTAAAATCGGTTTTGACTTTTCTGCTAGCCCTCGCAAAGCATTGGCGCGTGCGCGGATTAAACCCTGTCCACCCAATCCGATACCAAGGATCAAGGTGGAGACGCCAAGCGCAAAAAAAACCATGATGAGAAACGCCCAAAACAGGCTTTCTCCACCAGAGGCAAGTGCGATCGCCCCGCCCAAGGTAGGCCCAATACAGGGACTCCACACCGCACCTAACAGCAAGCCGCCTATAAACTGACCCCTCAAACCAGATCCCGCTCCATCAATCGCTTGGTCTGCACGCCCTGAAACCCCCGCCAATGAACGTTCAAAAAGGCGGCTGAGTTGCGGGATCAACAAGACCAACCCAAAGGCAATCATCACCCATGCGCCAATATCCGACAGACCTTCAGGCGACAGCCCCACCGCGCGCCCAAAAACGGCAACAAACATGCCAAAGCCCACAAAACTAATCGACATGCCCAACGCCAGCGCAATTGGTCCACGTGGATTCGCTTGTAATGCACTGATCAAAACAATTGGTAGCACAGGCAAGACACAAGGATTGATCAGAGTTAAGAGCCCTGCAAGGTATGCGAAAATAAGTTCCATTGCCCTTGCGATAGCGCAAATGCTTCATGGATCAAATTAACATTGATCACGCAAATGCTCACAGTTTGGTCAGAAAATGTTTCAGCCTGGCATACCGTCAAATGTTTTAAGGTCTTCATCAAGCGGCGTTGACGGGATTTTATGGGGAACGAACAGGTTCACACCAGGTTTGACCAATTCCTTTTGATCCAACGAGCCTGCGCGGATCACAACAATTCCCTCGCGCGACGAATTCAAGCCATAGACAGGCGAGCCACATTTTGCACAATTCACTTTGGTCATATCCGAACCACCGTCAGATTTGTGGTGAAACTCCATACGCTCACCTTCAATGGTCAGACCATCCGCTTTGACAAATACGTTCGTGGCATAAGCGGCACCCATTGCTTTGCGACAATCATCACAATGGCAATTTGCGGCACCCACGATTTCAACATCGCCGTGGTAGTGCAGCTGCCCACACAGGCATGATCCGGTGATTTTGGTCATCTTATTTCTCCCAGTTTTTCCAGTAGTGTGTGAACATCTCCCTCTCCTGTTTGAACCCTGTAGTCTAGCGGTGCGAGTCCTATCGCAGCGGCTACTTGATCGGTAAATTCATTTATATTTTCTCGGAAAACATAGAATTCTTCTTTGGATAGCTTTTTAATTAATTGTTTATCCGTCGCCAAAGCTTTGTCCAGATGTGTGAGATATTGATTTCTAGCGGGTTTTAGTTTTTTAGATGTTTTTCGTAGTTTATCTGATAATCCGCGAATAGTCTTAAATCGCTCGGTTTCCAGCCCGTGTATTTTAAGAATTTGATCCACAAAGTATACGGTGCTTAAATTTTTATTTTCAGTTGAATTTTCAGTTACTTTGTATACCTCCAACCAAATTCGGTCGATCAGAAGCTCATTTATATCATAGAAGAATAACTCCGCAGTATCTTGGAGTATTGCTAAATTAGAGGTGTCGCTATCAAAGAGGGCTTCATACGTGTTTATATAGTTCACAAGTCTTATACACTGATCGCGAAAAACATAGTATTGCTTGTGCAATACCTTTGAATTTTCGACCTTTCCTAGCGGCAAACTAATCTCTTAACAACTCGTTGATTGATGTTTTAGAGCGTGTTTTTTCATCCACGCGCTTCACGATAACAGCACAGTATAGATTCACGCCATTTTTTGATGGCATCGAACCCGCCACAACAACCGAACCTGCTGGCACTTCGCCGTACATCACATCGCCTGTTTCACGATCCACGATCTTGGTCGATTGACCGATGAACACGCCCATGCCCAAAACAGAGCCTTCGCGAACGATACAACCTTCTACCACTTCTGAACGTGCGCCGATGAAACAGTTATCTTCGATAATCGTTGGACCCGCTTGCATAGGTTCCAAAACGCCACCGATGCCAACACCGCCAGAAAGGTGCACGTTCTTACCAATTTGGGCACATGATCCAACGGTGGCCCATGTATCAACCATTGTGCCTTCATCGACATAAGCGCCAAGGTTCACGAATGATGGCATCAGTACCGCACCTGGGGCGATATAGGCTGATTTACGAACAATACAGTGTGGAACCGCGCGGAAACCTCCTTCGGTCCATTCTTTGTTGCCCCAGCCTTTGAATTTGCTGTCAACTTTGTCCCACCAGCCGCCGCCTTGCGGTCCGCCTTCCTGGGGTTCCATATCTTTCAAGCGGAATCCCAACAGAACTGCTTTCTTCGCCCATTGGTTCACATGCCAATCGCCATTTGCTTGGCGCTCTGCCACGCGAAGCTTGCCACTGTCCAATGCGTTCAAAGTTTCTTCGATTGCATCACGTGTTTCACCAGTGGTTGCTGGTGTAATTCCATCGCGCGCTTCCCACGCGGTTTCGATGGCTGTTTCTAGGGCTGCGTTTGACATTTCAGCGCTCCAAATCTGTAGTTTTCATCCGTTGGAAGAAGCGTATAGAGTGAAGAAAAATTCCCCGCAATCCAATTGCGACCAATTAAGGACGAAACAGATGGGCCGTAAACAACACGCATTTCCAAACGCAGAAAAAGATATTGA
>CAZRFT010000015.1:0-18115 GCA_964599255.1 uncultured Neptunicoccus sp.
TGTCCGCTTAGAGCCCAATTTTCCAATTTCTTGAAAGTTCTTGTCGCGTCTGGGTAATGGTTGACACGAACTTCTAACAAATGGGCGGCTCTTGCTTTTACGCTGGAGTGTGCCGATGATCGCCCTATGTCTAAGATGATAAGCAAAGAAAATTCCTGTGGTTTTCACAAGGTCGTGCTGGAAGATGCGGCCGAGGGCACTTATGTTTTGGTCTATGAAACGGCGCAGTCTTCTTTTCCTGACAAAGACTTTTTGCAAGACGATTTAGAAACCGCGCGTGAAATTTGCCGCAATGATTTTGGTATTCCCCTGTCTTCATGGGTGGCCGTATCTGAATAGGGGGTAAGTTATTCTCGACCTTTGGCGGTTCGATCTGTTTGGGTGTTCGGCTATTGAATTGTGTAGTTGACTGTCTGCATAGAGCCCAAATTGTACATTCACATTTTCTGCTTGAAGTCACTAGCG
Organism: uncultured Neptunicoccus sp.; assembly: GCA_964599255.1. GTDB lineage: Bacteria > Pseudomonadota > Alphaproteobacteria > Rhodobacterales > Rhodobacteraceae > Amylibacter. The sequence continues at coordinate 466 of CAZRFT010000015.1, forward strand.
GCGCATAACTGGCATCTATCAATGTCAATTTCGATACTAAAGCCCCTAACCATGCCGACCTACACTCTAAAAGCAAAAGATGAGCAGAATAGTCCTATTGATTGATTAGATCAAATTGCGAGCAATATCACGCAGTTTGTTCTTTAGAATTTTCCCGGTTGAAGTTTTAGGTAAATCTCCAAAAATTACCCGCTTTGGACACATAAAACCCGCAAGTTTAGTTTTTGCATAATCTAAAAGTTCTTGTTCGGAAGCTTCGCTTTCAAGCTCTGCAAATGCACAGGGTACTTCTCCCCACTTCTCATCCGGCATGGCCACCACTGCCACCAGACCAACTGCGGGATGGGAATGGAGTGCCTTTTCGACTTCAATTGAAGAGATGTTTTCACCACCTGAAATAATGATGTCCTTTGAACGATCTCGGATTTCGACATATCCATCAGGGTGTTGAACGGCAATATCGCCTGACCAAAACCACCCATCTTTGAATGCTTCTTCAGTTTCCAAAGGCGCTTTCAAATAACCCTTCATCACAATGTTACCCCGAAACGCAACTTCACCCAAAGTTTGCCCATCCCAAGGCACAGGCTGCCCAGTGATTTGATCGAGGACCAAAACATCTTCCTGCAGCTCGTATGCGACGCCTTGTCGGGCCTTAAGGTCAGCTTGCGCTTGAGTTGAATATTCATCCCAGGATGGTTTTTCAGCGCAAACAACAGCTGGTCCGTAAACCTCTGTCAAACCGTAAACATGGGTTATCGAAATACCCATAGCTTCCATTTTTTCAATGACTGTCGCGGGCGGTGGGGCAGCCGCTGTCATCATTTGAATTTTTTGTGGAAACTCGCGTTTTTGTTCTGCGCTACTAATCATCGACATGACGATTGGCGCACCACAAAGATGCGTTACACCATGATCGGCAAAAGCGTCATAAATTGCATCAGCTCCGGGAGAGCGAAGAAAAACATGTGTGCCAGCCAAAAGAGTTATGGTCCATGGAAAACACCAGCCGTTGCAATGAAACAATGGCAGGGTCCAAAGATAAACAGGGAAATGCGGAATTTCCCAAGTAACGGCATTATTGACGGCGTTGGTCCACGCGCCGCGGTGGGAATACACCACACCTTTAGGTCGGCCTGTTGTCCCGGACGTGTAGTTTAGCGACAGCGCGTCCCATTCATCGCTGGGGAGTGCGTAAGCAAAATTTGGATCACCTTCGGCCAATAATTCATCGTATGTAAGGGAACCAATTCGAGTGCCGCCCGCTCCTTCGGTGTCTTCAATATCGATAACCAAAATTTCGCGATCGATCTTTGAAATGGCCTTCGACGCGAGATTCGCAAACTCAGTATCAACCAGCAGTACTTTTGCTTCACCATGGTCAAGAATGTATGCGATGGTTTCTGCATCAAGCCGGGTGTTATTCGCGTTGAGTACGGCACCGATCATGGGCAAGGCCAAAGCACATTCCAGTGATTCGGGTATGTTTGGCGCGATTAATGAAACCGTGTCACCTTTACCAACTCCCCGCTTGTCCAAGGCCGAGGCAAGCCGCTTACACCGCTGCGCAACCTCGCCCCAGTTTCGACGAATGCGCCCGTGTATTTGCGCGGGCAGCTCTGGATGAACACGTTCCACACGTTTCAGAATAGATACAGGTGATAGGGCGGTGTGATTGGCGGCGTGACGCGCGAGTTCGGGGCCGTCGTAAATCATTCGTCAGCCCAATCTGGCATGGGCTCTTTATTTATGAAGGCATTAATGCCCGCTTCCGCATCGCGCATCATCATATTTTCGGCCATGGTTCTGCCCGCAAATGCGTAGGCTTCATCAAGTGTCATTTCAGCTTGATCGTAAAAGGCGCGTTTGCCGATCTTGATTGCTGCAGGCGATTTGTCGGCAATAATTCGGGCCATTTCCCTGGCTTCTGTTTCCACCCGCTCGTTGCTCACGACGCGGTTGATAAGACCCAATTCTTTGACACGAGAGGCGGGCAAAAACTCACCCAGCAAAAGCATCTCCATTGCCATTTTTCGCGACACGTTGCGCGACAACGCCACCATTGGGGTAGAACAAAACAGGCCAATATTCACACCAGAGGTTGCAAATGTTGCGTCATCTGAGGCAACCGCAAGATCACAGGATGCCACCAACTGACATCCTGCCGCTGTGGCAATGCCCGTGACCTCTGCAATGACGGGCTGAGGAAGGCGCACGATGCGCAACATCATATCTGAACAGGTTTTGAAAAGATCCACGAAGTATTGAAATCCACCATCGTCATCGTTTCGATGGGCGGTCATTTCTTTTAAGTTGTGACCCGCACAAAAGTGTTTTCCACTGCTGCGTATTATTACCACTTTCACGCTTCTGTCTGCTGCGATTTCGTCGAGCTGAGCACTCAGCGCGTGAAGCATTTCTTCGGACAATGCGTTAAGTGTCTTGGAATTGTTTAACGTTAGCGTTGCGATTGCATTCTCATCGGAGCGGGTCAAAAGAGGATCGGCATTGGTATTTTCAGCGATGGGTTCTGGCATGGTCAAATTCCTCGTGCAAACAAGTCTCCGATGTTTTTGTTAGATTGCAAGATCAAGTCTGGGCTTCCAGAACGGTCTAAACAACTCGATCTTGGGACAGCGGTTCATGACAACCTTTAGCCCTGCCTCTTCTGCCAATTTGGCAGCACGGTCGTCATAGACGCCGATCTGCCCCCAAAGAACTTTTGCGCCTATTTCGATCGCCTCTTCTGCGATCCCGTATAACTCTTCTTTGGGGCGGAAGACCTCTACCATTTCAATGGGACGATCAATCTCTTTGAGAGAATGAAAGACAGGTATTCCCCGAATTTCAGTTAGATTTGGATTGGGGTTCACTGGCACCATATCGTACCCCGTTTCATGAAGCACGCGCAGGACGCCATAACTGAATTTGGTCTTATCTGCGCTCGCCCCGACCATCGCTATGGATTTAACTGATTTGAGGATTTCGGCGATGTAGCCTGGATCATAATCGTAAAGCTCATCAATTGCTTCAACAGGCATCGTTCAAGCCTCCTTTTCACTTTGATCGGCAGGCCCATTCCCTGATTGTTTTGGAGCGGCAATATCGGCCTTCAGCTCATGCTTCTCTAACGGGTCAAGAAATGGATTACGATAAAGTTTGTCATGGCTTTCAACGCCAATTTCCAATGTACAATCGGTGACAGCGCGCGCCACGCATAGCAATATGTAGCCGTTGTTGATCTGACGATTGTTCAATGCAACCTGACGCCTTTGATCAACCTCACCAGTCGTCAGCTTCGCGGCACAGGTGATACAGCCGCCGTATTTACATCCGTAAGGAAGGTCGACACCTTGTTCGCGCAAGGTATCCAGAAGCGGGCGCCGCGCATCAACTTGATACGTCGCTGCATCTCGGTTGGCGATCCTGATCGTGCGTTGCTCGGTCATAACCATATGTCGCTTGTGCAATCACCGCCGGGGTAACGTGTTTCATGGCAGCGTGACGGACCGTTAGGTTCCTCTCCGAAATTAACGATAAAATCGGGATTGATCTGCATACCGCCGTTTTCGACATCACAGTCAATCATCAGCATGACACCCCCTTGGGTGCGGATTTCAGGATAGAATTGATTGTCCCAGGTGGAAAACAAAGAGGTCGTGACATAAAGCCTTTTGCCGTCAAGGGACAGCTGGTACATCTGTGGACCGCCCGCAACTTTTACACCGTTCACTTCTGGGGCTTTGCCCAAAAGGCCTCCCATCCAAACTTGCCCGGTAAGCACAGGGTTGTGTGGGTCACTGATATCATATTGGCGCATGTCCCCGTGAAGCCAATTGTTGAGGTATAAATATTTGTCATCCATCGACACAAGGATTGCACTCATCACACCCGGGATTGGGATCGGCCATTCAGGATGCGGTTCATTTTCCACGTCGATAATTTTTTCCCATTCCCATTTGCCTTCCTCAGACTTCCAGAAATGGATCACATTTGCCGACAGCGCTGCACCACAAAATCCATGTGTACTATCGGGATCGTGGTGAAACTTGACCTCAAGAGGTATCAAACCATCTTCGCCCAGATACATGGTTTCCACAGGCTTTCGGTCGTTGAAGTCCCAAATATGTAGGCGGCGGCCGTATTTGAGATGGCCAACTTCCTCCAAATCAAAGCCAGGCATAAAGGTGTTTGGCGCGGCCCATTCAGAAGACACCATGACGTTATGACGCGGCTGGTACCAAAAGTCATAAGAGAACGGAATATCCCCCATGGTCTCTTCCCATCGGCCGACTATGTCGAAATCTTTGTTTAGATGTAGGTAGCCACCAGGGGCTTCGCCCTTTGCATCGCCAAGAAACGAAATGATGATTTCGGATCCCAAACAGTGAACTGTATGGGGGCCGCTTAGATCTGTTTTTGCCTTGATCTCTGCTCCATCAATTACTTTGTGCAATTGCGGAGCGCAGGGATCTGTTGCTGTGTCAACGACATAGATATTGTTTGATCGCACGCCCGGCACCAACAAATATTTCCGAGCCATCGAGCTGTCATCGTGACAAGATGAACATGCATTCCAACCCATGTGGTGAAGCTCATCCCCAATACCCGGCATCTCTAGTCGATGTATCACCTGCGAATAAGTCGGACTTTCTGGATCGGCATCGATCGTCGCAAGATAATCGGGCTTCTGAATTCCGGTGCCAGTGTAAATTGCAATCGTATACAGCAATTTTTCTCGAGGGGCCTGAATGGCCTCAGCCGGGCTTGCATAGCCAGGACCACAACAAGTTCCATCCATCGCGCCGCTCCTCCGTTTTAAGAAGTTATTTATGGAAGGAGATTGTAGATATCACAATACGGAATTTAACTTCTGAAAATTTTCGACAACAGAAATTGACTGGCCCATATTACCAATTGGTTATTTGTATGAACGGCAGATTTGTCCGCAAAGCGGATATTAATGCTGTGTTAAGCTTGGTAAGAAAATCTGTTGCTTCGCATTACATTTTGTTCAGGCGATCTGTTTAAATTCATCACACGCCAGCCCTAAATACCCCTTGTGATCCGTCCATCTGCGTGCAACTAGCGCGGCAGAATAATCTCCTCCCTAAGGCACCCCATGCGATTAATTTCTAATTCTGTTCAGGCCATGATTGCGGCTGGTAATTCCTTGTCTGTAAGCGGTACCGCACTGACGCCGTCGCAATTCCGCATTGATCTTTTGTCTGGGCTGACCGTTGCCTTGGCTTTGGTGCCAGAGGCTGTGGCCTTTGCTTTTGTGGCAGGTGTGCATCCGTTGGTGGGTCTTTACGCTGCTTTTATCGTGGGCTTGATCACGGCGGTTTTTGGGGGACGTCCGGGGATGATTTCGGGTGCAACGGGTGCTTTGGCTGTTGTCATGGTCAGTCTGGTTGCTTCGCACGGGGTTGAATATCTTTTCGCCACAGTGGTGTTGATGGGCGTTTTGCAATTGCTTGCAGGGGTGTTTGGGCTTGGTCGATTTATTCGATTGGTGCCGCATCCCGTTATGCTGGGATTTGTGAACGGCTTGGCGATTGTGATTTTTCTGGCGCAAGCCAGCCAGTTCAAGGTGCCGGGTTCTGTTGTGAATACAGGTCATGGCATGGGTGGGGGCGAATGGCTGTCAGGCTCGCCGTTATATTTGATGTGCGGGCTGGTGGTGATGACGATGTTGATCATCCATTTCATCCCGCGTGTGACCAAAGCCGTTCCTGCCCCACTAGCGGGCATCGCGATTACAGCCTTTGTCGTCATCGGCTTTGGTCTTGATGTGCCAACGGTGGGTGACTTGGCATCAATCCAAGGGGGGTTGCCCAGTTTTCATATTCCGACCGTGCCGATTAATTTAGAAACGCTTCAGGTTATCTTGCCCTATGCGGTGATTTTGGCGGCGATTGGTTTGATTGAGAGCTTGTTGACGCTCAACCTAGTGGGCGAGATGACGGGTCAATCGGGTGGCGCCAAGCAAGAATGTTTGGCACAAGGTGCGGCTAATGTGGTGACGGGTTTCTTTGGCGGTATGGGCGGTTGTGCGATGATCGGGCAATCCATGATCAATGTGAAATCGGGTGGTCGGACGCGGGTGGCAGGTATTGCGGCGGCGCTTTTTCTTTTGATCTTCATCCTGTTCACCGCGCCCTTGATCGAGCGGATCCCGCTGGCGGCCTTGGTCGGTGTGATGTTCATGGTTGTTATCGGGACCTTTGCTTGGAACTCTTTCCGGATCATGCGCCGTGTGCCATGGACTGATAGTTTTGTGATTGTGTTGGTCACCGTGGTGACGGTGATGACCGACTTGGCAATTGCCGTGGTGGTTGGTGTGATTGTGTCGGCACTGGTTTATGCGTGGAATAACGCAACGCGCATTCACGCGAATATTGAGCAGCCGCGCAAGGATACGAAGATTTACAAAATCGAAGGCCCACTCTTTTTCGGGTCTACTGATGGTTTTGCCGAAGTGTTTGACGTGAAGGGGGACCCCAAAAAGGTCATCATCGATTTTGCGGCCAGCCGCGTGGTTGACCAATCGGCCCTGCAAGCGATTGAGGATATTGCCGCGAAATATCAAAAGGCGGGCAAGCAATTGCAGCTACGCCACCTTTCGCCCGATTGTCACAAATTGCTTAAACGCGCGGGTCAATTGGTTGTCCCGTCAGGGGAAGATCCAGATTATGGGCTGGCCGTGGATTATGGGGTGCGCACGGGCGCGTTTGGCGCGGCGCATTAATCGATCAATTTGGCCGAGTGGTTAGGTTGAAATAGTAACAAAGTTTTGCCCGATTCCGATTATAGCCCAACCTTGGGATAGCTTTTTGGGAAGGCGATGGCAAAAAATTCGAAGGATGTAACTTCGACAACGCGCTGGCTGGTGCCGGCGCTTTTTACCACGACGATATTCTTGTCCGCGTCCCTCTTGTTCTTCGTTCAACCGCTTTTCACGAAAATTGTGTTGCCGCATCTTGGCGGGGCGCCAGCGGTTTGGACAACGGCAATGCTTTTTTTCCAAACGGTTCTAATCGGTGGCTACTTATACGCACATTTCATGACACGGCACTTGGCTGTGAAAGTGCAGATCGGCGTTCATTTGGGTCTGTGGGCAATCGCCCTGTTGTTCCTGCCCTTAGCGATACCGGAGGATTGGCGGTACGATGCCGCTGGCTCTGCTGCGTGGCAAACATTGACCATTTATGGGGTTGGGGTTGGTTTGCCGTTTTTGGTGCTTAGTGCCAATGCGCCGTTGATTCAGGCTTGGTATGCACGTTCTGGCGGGCCATCAGCTGATGATCCTTATTTCCTTTATGGTGCGTCTAATCTAGGGTCCTTTGTGGCACTGTTTGGCTTTCCACTTTTGGCGGAGCCACTTTTGGGGGCGACGCAAATTGGTTGGGGATGGATGATTGGGTTCTGGGCGCTTGGGGCTTTTTTGCTGTTCAGCGGGATTTTTGCACGCGCGCCTGTAGCTGCTAAGGCAAAGGCGGATGCCAATGGTGCATCTCCTGAAATGGGACGTGTGCTTCGTTGGGTTTTCCTTGCCTTTATTCCATCCTCGCTCATGCTTGCGGTGACGACGAAGATCAGCACCGATATCGGCTCGGTCCCTTTGGTCTGGGTGGTACCGCTTGCGCTATTTTTGCTGACCTTTGTAATCGTCTTTAGGACCCGCCCGCTTTTACCTCCGAAGATATTGGAGGCCGGTTTCTTTTTGGGTCTGGGGGGGCTTACGATTGGGTTTTCGAACCTGATTGGTCAACACATAACTATCCCGATTGCTATTCTTCTGGTGCTCTCTTTTTTCGCGGTCAGCCTTTACGTGCATAGCCAGCTTTACGATTTGCGACCCAAGGCCAATCACCTGACAACCTTTTATGTCGCGATGTCGGTTGGCGGGGCTTTGGGTGGGCTACTGAATTCGATCGTTGCGCCGCTAATATTCAACGAGATCTATGAAGGTGCGATAACCGTCATTGCGGCTGCGGCGATTGTTCTGTTTGGAGCCGAGCGTGCAAAAATGCGGTCGCTTCAAATTTCAATTGTTGGCATCGCCGTGATGCTGTTTCTGGTGGCCAATAAAGAAACGGTCATGGAGACGACGTCGCAATTTGTTTTTGCAGCATTCGTCTTTGGGATTTTATTGATATTTATTTTACTGCTTCGGTCGGCTGCTTTTGCCCAATTTGCCTATGTTGCCGCTGTTGTCGTGATCGGACAGGTTATGGGCACATCATTTAATTCGATTTTTGCGGATCGCAGTTTTTTTGGCACGCAGAAGGTTCTTGAGACGGATGACGGTTTGCGTCGATACGCAAATGGCACCACTTGGCATGGAGCGCAAAGGATTGTGGATTTAGCGGCAGAACGGCCGATCCCGCAATCCTACTATACGCCAAATGGTCCTATGGGGCAGATATTGCAATCCTCGATCGCCGATAGGTCTGAACGGATCGCCATCGTTGGCTTGGGTGTTGGTGCGCTGTCCTGTTTTGCGAAACCAGGACAGAAATGGCATTTTTACGAAATTGATCCCTTGGTCGATAGGATTGCCAGAAACCCATCCCTGTTTACATTCATGACCCAATGCGGCGGCGATATCCCGACCCATCTTGGCGATGCGCGGATGGTATTGGCCGATCAGCATGACTTGCGTTTCGATATACTTTTGATCGATGCGTATTCGTCAGACTCCGTTCCGGTTCACTTAACTACGATGGAAGCTTTCAAAATCTATCTGGATCGATTGGATGATGGTGGTGTGCTCGCCTTCCATATCTCGAACCGATATTATGCGATTGAACGTCCGATTGGACGGATTGCAGAGGCGCTGGGTCTGTCAGCACGTATTCAAAATTATCTAGGCGATGTCGAAAATGATCCAGGTGATGGGGCCTCCAAAGTTGTTATGCTGGCGCGAGACCTAAATGACCTCGCCGAATTTTCCACCGATAGCCGCTGGCAACCCCTTGATTCAGACGGCGGTCGGGTTTGGACGGATGACTTTACCAATTTGTTAGAGATACTTCACCGCTAAAGCTCATTAGGCTTCTGTTTTTCTACGGAAACCCCTCTAAATCCCACATATTTGTGTCAAACATCACTTATTTACCCCGAAATAAGCGTCATAAGGGGGTCAATACAGTGAAATGACACAAACAACATCAAAGGGAACAAGAAAATGACAACACCAACTCAAAACGCAAAATCAAACGCCAACATCGTTTCAGTATGGGCAGCACGTTCAAAGCAGCGCCGCGCGCTGGCGGGTCTGAACTTCGGTCAGCTTGAAGATATCGGCATGAGCGTTGCGGATCGCAACGCTGAAGTTCGCAAAGGGTTTTGGCAGGCATAAGCCGCTAAATAGAGCTCTCTTCCTGAGGGGATGCCGCATCTTTGAAAAAAGGTGCGGCAACTTTATTTGGAAGGGCTTCATTTGAGCACCTGACACATGGGTGCGCTTCATCCACCAGATTACTTATTATAGGTCGAGCTGATTGCGAGGGCGCCTGCCTCTGCGCCTTCTACCATTTCCATTTGATTGCCTTCGCAAGCGAAAAGACGCACGCTGCGTTGCTCGATCGCGGGTCCTAGATATGCACCGTGATTGAAACTGCCCTCTTCGCCGGTGGGTTCGATGATCGTGCCCGATAGTTTAACCTCTCCACCGGGTGCGTAACAAATATGAAGCTTATCCCCATCAACATTCCAATATCCATTTTTGGTGAGCGTTAAATTGAAATCAGCGATGATATTGCCGTCATTTGTAGGGCTTTCGGCGTGACCTGTTTCACCTGCACTGCTGGCGGTGACGCGGCCGTCAGGCTGGAAGGTTAAGTATCGTTCTGGTTCCGGATAGGTGACGGCCGTAAGTTCGGTATTGTTCAAAAGTTCTGCGACACGGGCGCCATAGCCGCCCGCGACCAATTCCCAGCGACCAAAGAGGCAAGCCTCTGGACCATCTGGATCAGGTTGACGGCAGGGCGCGCAGGCTTCCTTTTCAGCCTTTATTTTTGCCTTGAATCCCTCTTCGGACACAGAGGTGCCGAGCATGAAATACATTTCTGGATCATCCCCATTGGATTGCACACGATCAGGCAGCGGACCAAACCGTTCAGTTGGTTTGGCGACACTTAATTTACCAACAAGGTTCTCTTGCGTTTGGGTCCAAGCGCCACAGGAATAGTGAAGTTTGGCGCGATAAAGCAAATTGCGCTCGGCTTCGAACTCCTCCTCTTTGGTTGAATCGATGAAGCGTTCTTCCTCATAGATGGGAGCTGTGGGAACCATGCCACCACTTGGCATTTGAATACGGTTTGAAAGATAGGCTCGGCCGAATTCATGAAAGCCCTCTTGCCCCACCTCGCCTGCAAATGCGGTTGCCTGATCTCCCGCAGAAAGTGGCATCGCTAAAATTGAATCGATTGTCTGCCGATCTCCGCGGTCTTGGTTATACCACCACCAGAAAACGACGGCCTCGTAGCTCATTCCGTGAATTGGCTTTTTGTGCGAGTTCGCGTCAAAATCGGCGACATTTCCGTAAAAGAGCCAATCATCGGGGCTGGCATGGCTGGCAAACCATTCCGCACCACCTTCGACCCACCATTGATCCGTTGCTCCATCATGGATCGAGGCATTATTGGGCATAAGGGTATGGTGATATTGCACGCAGTGAAAGAACTCATGCGCCACGGTATTGGCCAGGTAATCGAAATTCATGGGCACAAAGAGCGCGATCATGCAGGTTTCAAGGGCGACCTCCCCGTCTCCGATCGAGCCCGCAGCCATGCCGGCCGTATCGGGTTCTGTTGATTCTGCAGGGGATAAGTAAACCTCTATCGGTTGCGTTGTGTACGGACCGAGGCGAGCCAAAGTCGATCCGGCATGGTGAAAGGCGTCGCGAATAAAATTGAGGTTTTCGCCTCGCGGATCTGCTGTCGCAAAGACACGAACAGGGATTTCTCCGCTGCCTGAAGGGATAGAAAAACTATCGACAAGGCGACAGCGGTGAAAATCAGTTCTTACGGAACCAAGCGCATCAATTTCCACGGCACGAGGACCGTCGGGGCAGGCATGCGCTGGTTCAGCGCCGTAAGTAAGCAGCGTCAAAAGAGCAAATAGGGTAAGACAAATCAGATGCCGCATTATTCAGACCTCCTGCCAAGGGGAATAATATCCAACTAGCCTGCGCCAAGTTGTCCAAAATCTCAATCTTTTCCTCGTGGCAAGAAATCGAGCAAATTTTATCTGTTAAAGAGGATTTCACATCCCAGCGATATGCAAGCGCCAAGTAGAAACTGGAAGCAGTGGCGTGATTCAAAAAATTGCAGGTTATGTAGCGCTTTATTTTGTGGCAGTGGCAACGACCTTTGCGGAACCACAAATACAGTCGGGATCGTTGGGGATGTATGGTGCGCCCGGTGTTATAGATATGCCAAATGCAGAAGCGTTGCCCGATGGGCAGATCAACTTCAGCTTTTCAGGGTTTAATGATTTTCAAAAGGCAGCTTTTGCCTTTCAAATCTCGCCGCGATTGACGGGCGTTCTGCGCTATTCGGGGCTTTCAAATTATACAAATACGGGCGCGCGTGTTTTGGACCGCTCCTTCGATTTGCATTTCCAAATCCGACCAGAGACCGCGCGCTGGCCGGCCCTTGCGGTGGGTTTGCGCGACTTTATGGGGACGTCGATTTATTCGGCTCAATATCTGGTGGCAACCAAAACAATCCGTCCAAACCTCGCCCTGACTGTTGGGGCTGGTTGGGGGCGTTTGTCTGGGACGCATGAACTTCAACCGCTGGACACCGGAACAGGCGGCGTGCCTGCCTATGATCAATGGTTTCGCGGACCTGTTGGTGCGTTCGGCGGTCTGGTATGGGACACACCCATCGCGGGCTTGCAGGCAAAAATTGAATATTCCAGCGATCTTTATACCCGCGAAAATAATGTAAACGATGTTGCCACGCTTTCGAGCACGCCAAGTTTTGTGCGCAAGAGCCCGCTAAATCTTGCACTCGCTTACCGATTTCCCAATGGGGCGGAGATGGAGCTTGCTTATCTATATGGCTCTGAAATCGGGTTTCGATGGACAGGATATATCAACCCCAAGTCGCGTAATATTGGATATTACGACACCGCGCCTTTGCCTATTGGGTTCAGGACAGGTGCGCGCAACACGGACTGGATGATGCAGGTAAATGCGCATGAAGATGCGTTTAACGAACTTGCGCGTGCTTTGGTGCAGGATGGATCGAGGCTGCTTGGCTTGCGGTTAGAGCCCTATCGCGTACGTGTTTGGCTGTCGAATTCGAAATACATAGCCACGGCGCAAACCATTGGGCGCACGGCGCGGACGCTTTCGTTTGTCCTGCCCGCCTCGATAGAAATTTTTGAAATAATATTGATGGAAGGCGCCTTGCCGCAAAGCACCATTCGGATAAACCGAAGCGAATTGGAAGCCAGCGAATATGCAGAAAACCCAACGGCAAGAATCGCCACGGCGATGACGCTTCGATACGGGCGTCCCCTGCGAGAGGCAGATAAAAGGGCGGAGGATTGGCCACAATTTTCTTGGTCCGTAGCGCCATTTGCGCAGGTAAATTTTTCTGACTTTAATGACGCCTTTGGACTGGATGCTGGAATTCGAGCTCGGGGTCGCTTACATTTTTCGCCTGCGCTTAGCTTGGGCGGTTCCGTTATCAAATTGGTGGAGTCAGATAAGACGCCGCCCAGCAATGTAACAACCCTGCCGCGGGTTCGATCCAATCTGGGGCTTTACAATCAATTTGGCGACCCTGGGCTTGAAACATTTACCTTGGACTATGTCAGCGGGCTTGGCGCCAATCTTTATGGGCGGTTCACAGCGGGGTATTTGGAAACGATGTTCGGCGGCGTCTCTGCGGAGCTTCTTTATAGTGATCCTGCAAAACCATGGGCGCTGGGCATTGAATTGAACGCCGTCAAACAGCGCGATTTCGAACGGCAATTTGGCTTTCAGGATTATCAAACTGTGACGGGCCATATCAGCGCCTATTTCGAGTTGGGTCGCGACTATCATTTGCAAATCGATATGGGGCGCTATCTGGCTAAAGATTGGGGGGGCACGCTGACACTGGAACGCGCATTCGCCAATGGATGGCGATTGGGCGCGTTTGCAACAGTGACAGATGTTGACCGCGCAAGTTTTGGAGAAGGGAGCTTTGACAAAGGTATTTTTGTGCTGATCCCGTTGTCGAGCTTTTCGGGCGTTCCCACAAAAGCGATGTTTGAAACCGGGTTTCGATCCGTGAATTCCGATGGGGGCGCGCGGCTGAAGCTGGATAATCGTCTGTATCCGCTGTTACGCGATGGCAAGCTTCGTGCGATGCAAAATTCAATGGCGAGGTTTTGGCAATGAAATTTTGGCTGCTTATAGTACTTTTTTTTCTTCTTGGGTGCTCGGTCAATCAGGGCAGCGATAGCCGTCACTTGGCTGCTGCCCTGGAATTGAAAAACAGCACGAACAAAACCACCGATCCTGCCGCCCTAGCGCCAAGCGACTTGGCCACGTTGAATGCGCCCGTCATTCATGTTCGAGTTCCAAAAACAGGCGTGAGTTTTTTTGCAACAGAAATTCAAGCCAAGAATGATCTACAAATTTTCCGCTCAAAGGCCGGGCATAGTCTGACGGTGCGGAAGGGTAATTTGATTGCCACGCGGGGTTTTGGCTTTGATCTGCTTGCCAAGGCAAGGGATCAAGGATTTGTCTATCACTTCGCTGATGGAAACCATCAGCAGAAAACGCTACGGGTCCGGTGTGAACGTAGCGGTCCAATACCCGATCAGCTTGTCATTGCAGGGACAAAATTCACGGTTTTTCGGTGGGTAAGCGATTGCGACAACGATGAACACAGTTTCAAGAATACCTATTGGCAATCAAAGCAAGGCCGCGTGTGGAAGTCCCGCGAATGGGTGGGGCCGCAAATTGGACATATCGAAATAACGCGGTTGAACTAGACGGACGTTTCGCTAGGCTCATGGCTAGGGGAGTTAATCAAACAAACGGACGGTGCTGTGGCGAAAACCTCTGCCGAATTGCTGGGCCTTGTTGCGGGTATTTTGGTCTTTCTTGGCGCAATTTTGGCGGGGTTGATCTATCATCCCGCGTCGCCTTTGCCTGACCATTGGAACCCCACAAAACCGCTGATCATTCGCGATCCGTTTACGCCTGTATCAAATTGGAAGCTGCGCCAACTAGAAGATGACTTTGCCTATTGTCGCAAATTCCTAGAAGACCTGAAAATTCGATACACAGTGCTGCCTGATACAGAAGTGTCCGAAAATTGTCATATCCGAAATCAAGTCGCCCTTGATCAAATTGGCGCTACCAAGATCAACACCCTTAATACAAGTTGTAAAACCGCGCTTCGTCTTGCCCTTTGGGAGTATCACAGCCTGCAACCGCTAGCGGTCACGCAAAAGCAATCTTCTGTTCAAGAAATCCAACATCAAGGGAGCTATTCCTGTCGAAAAATTCGAACGGAAGAAGGGGAAGGTACTCGATTTAGCCAACACGCAACCGCAAGCGCGATTGATATCAAGGCGATCACATTGGCCAATGGTCAAACGCTGAGCTTGAATGAAAACTGGGAAGATAGTGACGGCTTTCTAAAGCATGTTCGAAACGGTGCTTGTCCGTTCTTTAGCGCTGTTCTGTCACCGGATTTTAATTCCCTTCACACCGATCATTTTCATTTTGATTTGGGGCGCTATCGCACCTGCCAATAGAGTGGTTTGCGAAGGGTCACGTCATCTCTGATGACAAGGGCCGGGCAAGAAGTTGCTTTTGAATTTCCTGCAAATTCGCGTCACCTGCCAAAAACCGTGCTAGGGCTATGCATATCGGCATGTCAAAACCCTCTGCCGCAGCCCATTCCGCCAAGACTTGCGTGGACACCAATCCTTCAACGGTTTTGTTAGGCGTGAAGGGTCCACGTTTCGCGGCCTCAATTCCGTAAGCAAAATTTCGAGATTTGGGCGAGGAGCAGGTCAGAACCAAATCGCCAAAACCCGATAGGCCAAATAGGCTTTCGGTTTGCGCGCCTTGGGCCACCGCAAAACGGCTTAGCTCTGCAAAGCTGCGCGTCATCAGCGCGGCTTTCGCGCTGTCGCCCAGACCCGAACCTTCGACCAGGCCACAGGCAATGGCGTAGATATTTTTTAACGCGCCCCCAATTTGCACGCCCTTGATATCTTGATTGGCGTAGATGCGTAGATGTGATGTGGAGAGGCGTTTTTGTAAGTCCTCCAGCCGCGATGGATGGGCAGCTAAACTTAAAGCAGTGGGATGACCAGCTGCGAGGTCGATCGCGAAACTTGGGCCCGTAAGCACTGCGATGTCTTCTATTCCTACAAATTCTTCGGCTATTTCGGATTGCAAAAGGCGCGTTGAATTTTCCAAACCTTTTGCACAAAGAACGAGCGGTGCTGAAGTTTGAAAGCCAGCAAGCACCATCCGCAGGCTTTGGGCAGGGGTTGCCATGAGAATGAGATTTGCGGTGTCTAAGTCGCTTGCGTTTTCGCAAAGTTCAATGGCATCTGGAAAATCCATATCGGGCAGAT
This sequence comes from uncultured Neptunicoccus sp., assembly GCA_964599255.1. Taxonomy (GTDB): domain Bacteria; phylum Pseudomonadota; class Alphaproteobacteria; order Rhodobacterales; family Rhodobacteraceae; genus Amylibacter. Next base: position 16,078 of record CAZRFT010000015.1, read on the forward strand.
AGCGCGCGTTTTGGCGGGTCTTTTCCATCTCAGCCAAATGCGACGCATCGCGGGCAAATAGACGAACGGTATGACCCGCACGGGCATAAGAGATGGCAAGTCCCGTCCCAAAAGCACCAGCGCCATAGATACCGATCATGCTTTTGCTCCCTTCTTTCCTGCCCCTAAAATAGGTGCTGCGTTTTGATCAAGCGGCCAACGCGGCCGCGCCATTAACCGCATATCATGTTTGACGCCAGAAAGGAAAAGTTCAGCACCTGCAAAGGCAATCATGGCGGCATTGTCAGTGCAGAATTTCATGGGGGGCTGGATGAAATCTAAATCCCGAGCCTCGGCCAATTCCTTTAGGGATTGCCCAATCGCTTTATTGGCCGCAACGCCACCAGCAACCGCAAAACCAGTAGCGTCAGGGGTTTGGCGCAACGCCTTGGTTGATTTATCCACCAAAACATCTGTGACGGCGCGTTGAAATCCAGCGGCTAGATCGCTTTGGTCTTGGGCGTTTATCCCACCTTGGCTGTTTTGCAGATTTTCAACTTCGCGTCGCAGCGCAGTTTTCAAGCCAGAGAATGACATATTACAATCATCGCGATCAGTCAGCGGACGGGGAAATTTAAACCGTTTTGGATCCCCATTCTCGGCAATCTTTTCAATTTCGGGGCCGCCTGGATAGCCAAGGCCCAAGAGCTTGGCGGTTTTGTCAAACGCCTCGCCCGGTGCGTCATCAATCGTGCCACCCAAACGCCGATAATCATCAATGCCGCGCACCTCTAGAAATTGGCAATGCCCGCCAGAGACCAAAAGCAACAGATAGGGAAACGCCAGACCATCCGTCAAGCGCGGGGTCAGCGCGTGACCGGCAAGATGATTAACCCCGATCAGCGGTTTGCCCGAACCAGCCGCCAAGCCTTTGGCGCACATCACACCTGAAAGAACGCCACCAATTAGGCCGGGACCGGAAGTCACGGCAATTGCATCCATCTGGGACAAGTTGCGTCCCGCCGCTTTTAATGCCTGGGCAACCACAATATCGAGCTTTTCAGCATGCGCACGCGCCGCGATTTCAGGCACTACGCCGCCAAATTGGGCATGGAGCAATGCTTGATCGGCAACCAGATTGCTTTCAACAACCGCCCGTTCGTTGGGCGCATAGGTGACCACTGCGGCGGCCGTGTCATCGCAACTGCTTTCAATTCCAAGGATGGTTACGGGCTCTGTCATTGTGTTTTGCCGAAATACATGCTCTGAATGCGTGACTTATCACCCGCGCAGGCAGCAAGCAATGCAGAGCGTCCCCGTCCTAATCACGCGCCCCGAGCATCAAGCAGAAGAATTTGCCCAAGCCCTTGTGGCGGCTTTGGGGGTTAAAGTGGACCCCGTCGTTGCACCTTTGGTTGAAATCAAGACCTTACCTTTTGAGTTTCCCAAAGCGCCAATCAAGCATGCCATTTTTACTTCCGTAAATGCCGTTCGAGCCGCGGTTGATAATCTTCCAACAACCACGCCGGTCAGCGTGGTTGGGGATCAGTCCAAAAACTTGTTGGAGGCTGCGGGATTTGAACAGGTGACGCGCTATTTGGATGTGGAGAAAATGATGAGCCATATTCCTGTAGGCGCCACCTATTTCCGTGGGAAGTCGGTTCGACATGACCTTGGGGCCGTCGCGGAAGATTTAAAAGAAATTCTGGTCTATGAGCAGAAAAGAACGGTTATTCCTGATGCGCTGACCAATGCCACAGCGCCTATGATTATTCCAATTTTTTCGCTCTTTGCGGCTGAGGCGTTGAACCTAGCGAAGCCGCGTATTGAGGAGCTGTCCATTGTTGCAATCAGTCCAATTGTAGCTGAAGCCTTAGGCCCAAATTGTCGCGTCAGTGAAAAACCCACCCGAAATGCTATGATTGATGCAATAGAGGCGGCTGCGAACGATTTTTTGTCATGAAGCTCTTTTGATCGGGCATTGCGCACTCTATATTATGCGAGAAGGCTCAATTGGGACGGCTTAGATGGCAAAACAACCTGCAAAATCCGCGAAGAA
>CAZRFT010000016.1:0-5754 GCA_964599255.1 uncultured Neptunicoccus sp.
GCTTGCAGGCGATCCACGCGAACGCGTTCGCTATTTGTGAATTCAGTGATGACCGGACAAATTTGAGCAGCGCCCATTTCAGCGGCCTTTTCAACAATGAAATCGGTGCGGGTTTTCTTAATCGGCGCAAAGAGCAGCCAAAGATCAGGCGGATTTTTCTGTGGCGCAGATTGGGCGCCACATTCCACCACCGCCGCACGTTTTCCCGCTTCCAGTATTTCGCTGGACCATTCGCCATCTTGCCCGTTGAAAAGAGCAATCTTGTCGCCCTTCTCCAGCCGCATGACGTTGAACAGATAATGTGCATGATCACGCGAAAGATTTACCGATTGCCCCGCCCCAAGAGGCATGTCTACAAAGAGACGAATTTTAGGCCGTTCAGTCATGGATCCGACCCTATGAACAAAAATCTGAAAACACCAGAGACAAGCGGGCGTGTCGCGGACGCCACGCAGAAAAACTGGGTGGATCGATTTGCCCCTCCCCCGCTGCGGCCACTTTTGCGTCTTTCGCGTGCGGATCGACCGGCTGGAACGTGGTTATTATTGATCCCGTGTTTTTGGGGGTTGGGTTTGGCCATTCTTGCACAGGGGCGCAGTTTGGAAGCTTGGGACCTTGTCTATTATCTTTTGTTCGCTGCAGGCGCGTTTTTGATGCGCGGGGCAGGATGTACATGGAATGACATCACAGATCGGGAATTTGATGCCCAAGTTGCACGCACAAAATCCCGGCCCATTCCATCTGGGCAAATCAGTGTGAAAGGCGCCTTTGTGTGGATGGCTCTTCAGGCTGGACTTGCTGCAACAATCCTATTGAGCTTCAACCAATTCGCCATTTGGACGGCGATTGCGTCTTTGGTTTTTGTCGTGATCTACCCTTTTGCAAAACGCTTTACATGGTGGCCGCAAGTGTTCTTGGGGCTTGCATTTAATTGGGGTGCGATTTTGGGTTGGGCTGTGATTGTTGGCGCACTCCATCTGCCAGCATTCCTTCTCTATGTCTCGGGTATTCTTTGGACGCTGTTCTATGACACGATCTATGCCCATCAAGATAAAGAGGATGACGCGATGATTGGCGTGAAATCCACCGCGCGCCTTTTCAGGGATAAAACAAAAAAATATCTGTTGGGCTTTAACATCGCGTCTGTGCTCTTCATGGGGGCTGCCTTTATCCTAGCGGTGCCTGCCAACATAAATCCAGTTGCATTGGTCATTGGCATTTTTGGCATTTGGGGATTTGGGATGCATATGACGTGGCAGCTTCGTCATTTGGATATCGATGATCCCGACAATTGCTTGCGATTATTCCGTGCAAATCGAGATTGTGGGCTGATACCCGCCGCTTCTTTCCTGCTTGCGGCAATTCTGCATGCAAGCCTCTAGTATTTCGCTTTGAATTCCCATATCGAGTTCTAGGAATTTTTCGGGTGCGGAGACCGGATGCAACGGATTGCATTACTCTTTGGGATCATGAGCTTCATCCTGTTCACCTTCGGAGCAGTGGAGGTATCGAAACGTGCTGTTCTTTATTACCAAGATCAGGTCGAACAAGAGCTTGGAACAGAGCTTCTGCTGGCAGGCTCTGAATGGGTCAACGTGCGTGCAAATGGTGTCCGGGTTCAGCTTTCCGGACTTGCGGATTCTGAAGAGCAGCGATTTCGCGCATTAGAAATTGTGGGCCGTCATGTGGACCCAGGTCGCATTCGCGACTTTGTCACTGTCCTGAATGAAAATGCTGTCCCGCCGCCAACCTTCACGGTAGAGGCCCTTCGAAACGAAGAACAAATTTCGCTCATCGGGCTAATCCCAACCAATACGGGTCGTGCCTATGTGGTGGAAAGTGTCTCGGATGTCGCGCGCCGCACTAATGTTGTCGACATGCTGGAAGAGGCTGATCACCCGATCCCTGGTCAATGGTCTGTCGCACTTGAGGCGGGCATGCGCGCGCTGAACATGTTGGAACGCTCAAAGATCACCGTTGAAGAGGATACGGTCACAATTTCCGCGGTCGCAAATTCAGTCGAAGAAAAGGCAGAGCTAGAGGATGAAATAAACACTTTCTGGCCAGATAATGTGCGATTGAATATGAACATCTCTGCCCCGCGCCCCGTGATCTCGCCTTTTGCCCTTCGCTACACGGAGATCGAAGGCGAGATAGAGCTTGCAGCATGCTCGTCTGACACAGAATTTAACGCAGAAAAAATCCTCCGCGCTGTTCGCGAAATTGGGCTCGAAGGGGAGGGGCGTTGTGATGTCGGTTTGGGCGTTCCCACGCCTGATTGGGACGAAGCTGTGATCATGGCAATCAAAGCCGTGCATGAACTAGGTGGTGGTCGTCTTACCTTTACCGACTCGGACATTTCGTTGATCGCGGATGAAGAAACTTCGCTTGCGACCTATGATCTGGTTATCGGGCGATTGGAAAATGAACTGCCCGAACTCTTTTCTCTTTCAGCAACGCTGCCACCCAAGACGGTCGATAGCGGCGAAGCAGGCGAAATCGATATTCCAGAATTTGTCGCGATCAAAAGCCCCGAAGGCTTGGTTCAACTTCGCGGCCGCGTCACCAGCGTGGACACGCGCAATGCGGTTGATTCATTTGCGAAGTCGCTTTTTGGGGTAGACAACGTCTTCGTACAAACGCGGATCGATCCCAACCTACCCGAAGGGTGGCCCATTCGCGTGTTGGGTGGTCTACAGGCGCTAAGCGAGCTTAACCGCGGTGTTCTGACGGTTCAGCCCACGCGGATCAACATACGTGGTACATCAGCGCGCGAAGATGCCGAAGGCGATATCAGCGCAATTCTTTCAACGCGTGTTGGCACGAAAGAGAATTACGAGTTGGAAATTGAATTCGATAAATCTTTGGCGGAGCGCGATTTACCACCTGCTCCAGAGCTTTGCTTGGCTAAAGTAAACGAGCAGTTGGTGGGGCGCAAAATTGTTTTTCAGCCAGGCGAGGTTGTGATCGATCCGATCAGCAACGGCCTTATCGACGATATCGCAGAAGCCTTGCGTGGGTGCCAAGAAACAGAGTTTGAAATTCAAGGCTACACGGACAGCTCTGGCCGCGAAGAGGTGAATTATCAACTCAGCCAATCCCGCGCAGAGGCGGTACTAAGCGCGTTGCAATCGCGGCGGATTTTAACCCGAGGCATTCGTGCAGTGGGTTATGGACCCGAAAATCCAATTGCCGATAACGGTACTGAAGAAGGCCGGTCCGATAATCGCCGGATTGAATTTGCCCTTCAGGCTGTGGTGGATGCGGCTGCGGCAGCAGAGGAAGCGGGTGCGTCCCTTGAACCCGCCGAGGCACCTGAAGCGGAAGCAACGACATCTGAGGCGGCTACAGAAGAAACCTCCGCAGAAGAAGAAACGACAGCATCCGAAGAACAACCCCAAGAGACCCCGACCGAACCCCAAGAAGGAGAGGCAGATGAATAGAGATGAGTTAATCGGCGTGATGGCGCTTTCCCTTCTGGTTGCCTTTACCATCGGCTGGGTGATGCGTTGGATCTATGGCGGGCTCCGCCGGATCAACACCGCCAATATGGAAGAGGTCGATGACCTGGCTAACCGCCTTTATGAGATGGAGCAGGCCAAGGATTTTGCCGAGCAACAACTCAAAGATCGTGAATGGGAGCTGTCGAACCAACTAGGCCAGGCGGAGGCGGAACTGGCCGCCGCAATGGAAGGCCTAGGTGCCGCGCGCCGTGAAGCGGAAGAGCTACGTGCGCGCTTAGAAGGGTAGTTCGGAACAGGTGTCCAAGGTTGGACAAGATATCAAGTATCTGATTTTATTACTTATTTTTTAGAATTGTGGTTCAAGGCTTGCCAGCCCGACCTCGGGTGGGGGCAAAGCGCCCTCCCATGGGGGTGGTCGGGCGCTGTCGCGGGTATACCGCGACGACTACAAATCTTCTAATTTGGCAAAATCAATCCGGCGCCAACATGTATCCCGACCCGCGTACTGTTTGTAGGTAGCGTGGCATTTTGGGGTTTTCTTCTAGCTTCCGGCGCAACCTTGTGATCTGAACATCGACGGCGCGCTCTTGGCTTTGCATGCCGTTTCGCGCCAAATCTTCGACCAGTTTTGTGCGGCTGACAGCCGTGTGGGGCTGGGCGGAAAAGATGCGCATCAGGGCGGCTTCTGTGGCTGTTAGTTTCACTGGCGTGTCGCCGGCCCATAACTCGCCGCGCGTCATATCATAGCGAATGTCGCCCATGTGAAGCGTTTTGGGTGGTGTGACGCCTGTGTCCTCTTTGGGCATACGTCGCAGGATCGAATTGATCCGCAAAACAAGCTCTTTGGGCTCAAATGGTTTGGACATGTAATCATCCGCACCACTTTCAAGCCCCAAAATCCGCTCGCTCGCCTCGCCTTTCGCGGTTAGCAGCAAAATCGGGGTAGAGATTTTCGCGCGGATCGAGGTTGTAAGCGACAGCCCGTCTTCTCCGGGCATCATGATGTCGAGTACAATCAGGTCGAATTCCAAACCTTCAAGCAACCGTCGTGCATGGGCGGCATCGCGTGCGGCCGAGACAAAGAATCCGTTGCGCATCAGAAACTGTTTAAGAAGCGTCCGGATGCGCTCATCATCATCAACGATTAGGATATGTGCGTCTTGTTCGGTCATGAGCCACTATTCGAAATTGTTTGATAATAGTGCATCTGTTCTTTGTCCATAATCTCTTCTAGCACGCGGCGAAACCCCTGCACCGCGTCCGATCCCGCAGCGCGATAGGCAGAGCGCATACGCTTGCGCTGGGCCGCTGACAATTCACGTTCCAGTGCGGCTCCTTCTTCGGTTAAGAACAAACGGCGTTCCCGGCGATCCTTTTCGCCAACACGGCTTTCCACCAAACCATCATCGATTAGTTGCCGTAGCACGCGGTTTAACGACTGTTTGGTAATCCCAAGAATATTAAGGAGGTCATTCACCTTTAACCCGCGATTACGATTGATGAAATGGATCGCGCGATGATGGGCACGTCCATAGGCGTGGTTGTCGAGAATCTTGTCAGGATCAGAGGTAAATCCGCGATAGGCAAAATACATCAGCTCGATGCCTTGCAGAAGTTGGTCATCAGTCAGGAATAAAAGATTCTCTGACCCGCTGCTGAGTGCTGATCGATCCAAAATCGCCTCCTCATGGTTTATGTAATAATATGTCAGTATTGTTGACATTCCAAGGGCTAATTGCTACAGAATCATACCTTTGGGCGCAATTTTATGTCCGAAGCGGAACTAACGAGTTTTCTGGTTAAGGAGAGTGTCATGGCAGGTTCATATGCAGATCGCGACGGAAAGATCTGGTTGGATGGTAAAATGGTCGATTGGCGCGATGCAAATGTGCATCTGTTAAGCCATGCGATGCATTATGCCTCTTCTGTCTTTGAGGGCGAGCGCGCTTATAATGGCAAGATCTTCAAAAGCCGCGAACATTCGGAGCGATTGCATTTCTCAGGCCGCGAGCTGGATATGGAAATCCCTTATACGGTTGATGAGATCGAAGCCGCGAAACAAGAAGTTCTGACCGCAAATGGTCTAACGGATGCTTATGTACGTGCGGTCGCTTGGCGCGGTGCAGGTGAAGATATGGGTGTCGCGTCGCGTCGTAATCCCGTTCGTCTTGCCATCGCTGCTTGGGAATGGGGTGCCTATTATGGCGATGCGCGCACGAAGGGTGCGAAGCTGGACATCGCCAAATGGAAGCGCCCAAGTCCAGATACAATTCCTGTTCACGCCAAAGCG
>CAZRFT010000017.1:0-5046 GCA_964599255.1 uncultured Neptunicoccus sp.
AACCTGCTTGAAGGGTGGCGCCACTTTGTTTTTCACCACTTTCACACGGGTCTGGTTGCCCACAACCTCATCACGATCTTTGATCGCACCGATACGGCGAATATCAAGGCGAACAGAAGAATAGAATTTCAGCGCATTCCCGCCAGAGGTTGTCTCTGGCGAGCCAAACATCACACCAATCTTCATCCGAATTTGGTTGATGAAGATCACCATACATTTGGATTTAGAAATGGATCCCGTCAGCTTACGCATCGCTTGGGACATCAAACGAGCTTGCGCACCAACCTGATGATCACCCATGTCGCCTTCAAGCTCTGCTTTTGGTGTAAGCGCTGCAACCGAGTCGACCACAACCATCGACACAGCACCCGAACGCACCAGCGTATCGGCGATTTCCAAAGCCTGCTCACCCGCGTCAGGTTGAGAGATTAACAATTCGTCAAGATCCACGCCCAGCTTCTTAGCGTAAGTCGGATCCAGCGCATGTTCTGCATCCACAAAGGCACAAACCCCACCTTTTTTCTGCTCTTCCGCAATCGCATGAAGCGTCAGCGTGGTTTTGCCAGAACTTTCTGGTCCATAAATTTCAACAATACGACCTTTAGGCAGGCCACCAATACCCAGCGCGATATCCAAGCCCAAAGAGCCGGTCGATGTCGCCTCGATATCCATTTTGGCATTCTCATCGCCCAATTTCATAATTGAGCCTTTGCCGAACTGCCGCTCGATTTGCCCTAGCGCAGATTCAAGCGCCTTTTGTTTATCCATATCGCGTTTCTCGCTTAAATCTAAAAGAGTCGATGCCATTTTGTTATCTCCGTTTTTTACATCGCCCGCAATCTTAATGCGGATGTTCGCCTGTTGTTCTCTTTTTATCCTTATGAGACCAAAAGGGGAACATAGCAAGAAAAATCTTCGGGCTGCTTGCCACGCTAGAGGGTGAAAGGTAAAAAATTAGCTAAATCAGGTGAATAAGCCCAATGCTCGTTTTCATTTCCCGCAATTTAATTTTCTTCGAGACGCCAAAAACCGCGTCCAGCGCATTGCATAACGCATTGGCACCAGAGGCAGATATGGTCTTTACCAAAGACCCAAAGGTTCGACATTTCTCGCCCAGACGATTTCAAAAACAAGTTCTACCGATGTTGCGCCGCCATTATTTGGATCAAGATCCTGAAACGACGGCCCTTATCAGAGAGCCGATTGACTGGCTGGGCAGTTGGTATCGGTATCGGCGCGCTGCTGCATTCGTGGATACAGAGCTTTCAACGGCGGATATTTCATTTGAAGAATTTACCAAAATTTATCTCCGTCAAGATCACACACCTCTGGCCCATATTGGTCGGCAATCTCAGTTCTTAAAAAACGCAGATAATCAGCCCCCCACAAATCTATGGCGTTTTGATGCGATAGAGGGATATTGTCAGTTTCTTGGCGAAAAACTCGACCTGAGAATTACGCTGAAAATCGAAAATAAGTCTGATGCAGCCGATCAGTCGTTAAGCAGCGAAACAAAATCACAGTTGAACGATTTTTTCGCAAAAGATTACGCCCTTTATAACGCTGCTAAATATTAGGCGGCTTCGCGGACGTGACCTGCAAGCTCTACCGTTTCAATGAGGTCCTTTAAGGAATAGGGTTTTGGCAGAAACATGGCATCATCCATTTGACCCCATTTGTCGTTCAAGGTCTCTCTTGCATAGCCAGAAACAAATATGATCTTCGCGTCAAATCCGCCTTTTTGTGCTTCTGCCACCCATGTCGGCCCATCCATATCGGGCATAACTACATCTGTGACGACGACATCAAAAGTCGCTGGTGCGTTTTCTACGCGTTCCAACGCTTCACGCCCAGTTTGCGCCGTTTCCAAGATCACCCCTTGTGACTGCAGTGCTCTCTTAGAGACGGCTAAAACCGGGTCTTCATCTTCTACCAACAGCACCCGCAATCCAGACAGATTGCCCAAGCGCTGATCAGATTTTTTAGGGATTTGAGGCACGTCGAGGTTTCCGCTTTCATCAATCTTCAAAAAGAGCGTAAAAACCGTGCCGCGTTCTGGACCAGGTTCTGCAAAGATATAGCCGCCCATTTGTTTCATGATGCCATAAGCCATCGACAGGCCCAAACCCGTGCCCTTGCCAACATCTTTGGTTGTGAAAAAAGGTTCAAAAACGCGTTCGCGCACGTTTTGGGGGATACCAACCCCTTCATCAGCAACTTCTATGACGACATATTCACCCGCCCGAATTGGTACCGTCTCTCGATACTCCGGGGCATCATATTGCACATGGCTTGAGCTAATTCGAATATTCCCCCCATTCGGCATAGCATCCCGCGCATTCACAACCAGATTCATGATCACTTGTTCTAGCTGTCGCATATCGGCGAAAACTAGAGGCAGATTTTTCGCCCGATCTAAATGGACGGTGATTGTTTCGCCTACAAGTCGGTTCAACAGATGGGTCATATCAGCCAGCGTATCATTGATCTGAACCGTGGCAGGTTTCAAAAGCTGTTTTCGCGAATATGCCAACAGATGAGAAACCAAAAAGGCTGCACGATTGGCGTTATTGCTGATTTGCACCAAATCGGAGTGGTCAGGGTCCCCTTTCTCATGCCGAAGCAGAAGCAGATCACAATAGCCCGAAATTGCGGTTAACAGATTGTTAAAGTCATGGGCAATACCGCCCGCAAGTTGACCAATCGCTTGCATTTTCTGGCTTTGAACAAATTGAGCCTCTAGTGTTTTCAATTCTGTCGCGTCTGTAATCACAGCCAAGATGCGCTCTTGGTTTCGAACCAACTGGATCTGCAGGTATAGCTCGTCTTCGCTTCGCGTGGCGACAGCAAATTCGGATTGCTGTCGAATTCGATCCTCCAAGACATCGTTCACCCAGGTTTCCACGGGCTGACCAAGGCCACTCACAAGCTCGGCAAGTTTTGGCTTTTCATTGTTTTTGATCGAAAGCAATTTCAAAGCTGCGCGATTTGGCGCCCGAATTCTTCCCTCTTCATCCAATTCCATGATTGCGATGGGAATATTCATTGATTGATAGTCGTATTCCCGCACGCCTTTTTGCCGGATCGCATCGACCACCTGAGCCAACTCTGCACGGACGCGACGCCAATCCAACCGAACAGCCCGCCACGAATACGTCCCGCACAACGCAAAGAACAAAACCCATGCCAACAAAGACCAAATCGAGGAATTTGGGTTATCAATAAAGCTTGCTAAGATCAGCGTAACCGCCAATACCAGAAGAAATAATAGCACTAATCGGAAAGACCGCGCGCTCGTTTTCATGTGAACCCCCTATTCGGAATTCACCCCACGCAAGGTCAGAATAGGATTTCTAATGAAAAATATCAAAAACTTTCTTGTGCAAGCTGGCAGTAGTAAAAACCATCCATTCCCATGCTCGGCAAAAAGCGTCCTTCTTTTTCGATTGTCCATTTTGGATGGGCTTTTAGGAAACCCTGAATTTGGGCATAATTTTCTACATCCAAGAGCGAGCAAGTAACATAGCCTATTCGCGTACGCGCATGCGTAAAGCTTAAAACTTTGTTTAGAATTTCGGATTGAAGGATAACAGTTTCCTGCAAACCTGCCTCCGTCAGCTTCCATTTTCCATCCGGGTTTCGCCGCCAAGCGCCAGAGCCCGAACATGGGGCGTCGACTAGGATAAAATCATAGTCGCTAGCGTCCTTATGCTCTTGAAATATATGAACTTTCGCCCCAGCACGCTTTGCGCGAACAGGAATATCCTTCATCCGCGCAACATAGGCGTCATGGGCGTGGATTTGTGCTTGGCTAAGTGCTGCCATATGCAGTGTTTTTCCGCCCCCGCCTGCACAATAATCCAGTATTTTTGCATCAGGCTCGTTTGGCAGATCAAGGGCTACAACAACCGCCTGGCTTCCTGCGTCCTGCAATTCAACCAAGCCTTGCTGATAAGCCCGGCTTTGCGCAATGCGGCGCTCGCCAGAGATCACTTCAAGACAACCTGAAACTTCAGAATGCACCCGAGTTTCAACATCCTCTTTCCTCAATGCCGCAATCGCTTGGTCAACATCACTCTTTTTAATGTTAACCCGTAGGAATACAGGCGCGCGGGAATTTTGAGCCAAAAACTCTGGTTCATCCCCTTCTGCCACGAATTTTTGCATCCAATCAGGTAGATTGAGTTTGGTCCAATCGGCCAGCAAGCCCTCATTGGCCAATTCCACATCCGTAAGAGTCGAAGGGGCATAACCTTCGCCCGTAAATACGCTTTCTGGATCGTTCTCCATCAGGCGAAGATAGCCAATTGCCAAACCACGGCCTGTCAGACTGCCGCCAAGCGCCTCGGCTTCGCACCGACGCCGCATGATATCAAAACAAATATCTCTGATTGCTGCGCGATCTTTCGAACCAGCAAAACGATGGGACCGCGCCCAATGTGTGAGCACCTGTTCCGCTGACGCGCCCGTTAAGATTTCGTCAAGAATTTCGATAGCCGCAGCATATCGGGCATTGGGCGTCACCTAGGCACCTCTGTAATTCGGCGCCTCGCGCGTAATTTGCACGTCATGCACATGACTTTCTTTCAAGCCCGCACCCGAAATCTTAACGAATTTACAATTCTCGCGCATCTCAGCGATGGTGCGGTTGCCTGTATAGCCCATAGAGGCCCGCAAGCCGCCCAACATCTGGTGGATTACCTGCCCCGCAGCACCTTTATAAGGAACCTGACCTTCGATCCCTTCTGGGACCAATTTTTCACTTGAGGCTTCTTTTTGGAAATATCGATCCGCCGAACCACGCGCCATAGCCCCAACCGAACCCATGCCGCGGTAAGATTTAAAAGAACGCCCCTGATAAAGAATAACCTCGCCCGGCGCCTCATCTGTGCCTGCAAGCATGGAACCCACCATGGCACAATGCGCACCGGCAGCGATCGCTTTCGCGAAATCACCAGAGAATTTGATGCCACCATCCGCGATAACGGGAATATTTGATTTCATTGCCGCCTCGGCACTATCTGCAATTGCCGAAAGTTGCGGAAC
>CAZRFT010000018.1:0-1539 GCA_964599255.1 uncultured Neptunicoccus sp.
CATCGGCTCAATTGAGGGGCTAGGAAACAATCCTGGTCATGCAGCTTATGGCGCCTCTAAGGCTGGATTACATGGTCTGACGCGTGCCGTGGCGGTGGACGAGGGATCAAACGGCGTCAGATGCAATGCGGTTGCACCAGGTTGGATAGATACTGGTCTGAACGAGGAAGATATCAATTCCATGCCGGATCCGGTTCGATTTAGACAAGAAATCGGCGGCATACACCCCTTAAACCGCACGGGATCCCCCGAGGAAGTCGCCGAACTGATTTGCTGGCTTGCATCCGATGCAGCCTCTTTTGTTACGGGTCAAGTTTGGACGATTGATGGTGGGCGTATGGCAAAGTTGAGTTTGCCATGAAAGTTGAAAAGCTCCCAAAAGATAATGGAATTGCAGGCTGGAATGCAATTTTACCCAAACGCAATCCAACATTAAAACTGGGTGCGAATAGAACCGCAGACTGGCTTGTCATCGGTGCGGGTTTTGCTGGCCTGTCGGCAGCTCGTCGGCTTACTCAACTTCGACCAACCGATCGCGTGATCATTTTGGAAGCTGGTGCAGTGGCAGAGGGGCCCGCTGGCCGCAATTCTGGGTTTATGATCGATCTTCCACATGATTTGACATCGGATGATTACGGCGGCGCTGTTGAGGCGGATAAAGCTCAAATCGAAGATAACCGTCGTGGTATACAATTTGCTCGTGAAATTGCCGATGAATATGAACTGTCCAAAGAGGCTTTCGATCCTTGTGGCAAGTTCAATGCAGCCGCGACTGAAAAAGGCACTAAACATAACTTAGACTTCGCTGGACACCTTGATGCGCTGAATGAATCCTACGAGGTTTTGGACGCGAAGGATTTACATCAATTAACGGGTACAACCTATTATAATCATGGAATATATTGTCCTGGGACGGTGGTTATTCAACCAGCCCAATATATCCGCGGCCTCGCAGCTGGCGTTCAGTCAGAAAATGTCGTGCTACATGAGCACAGCCCCGTAATTGCTTTAAATAAAACAAAAAATTGGACTGCAGAGACGCCCGCTGGACGTGTCGAGGCACCGAACGTGATCCTGGCGGTAAACGGGCATTTAAATAGTTTTGGTTTTTTAAAGCGGCGGATCATGCATGTTTTTACATATGCATCGATGACAATGCCGCTTTCAGAATCGGACCTAAAGGAATTGGGTGGCAAATCATCGTGGGGGATTACCCCAGCGGATCCGCTTGGATCATCGGTCCGTCGAATTTCGGGTGTAGGTGGAGATCGCATCGTGGTGCGCAATCGCTTTACCTTCAATCCGTCTATGGAGGAAAGCAAATGGGCGCTTCGCAAAATTTATGCCGATCATGATTGGTCATTCCGATGCCGCTTCCCGATGTTGGAATCAATTAGAATGCAATATCGTTGGGGGGGTCGCTTGGCTGTTACCCGCGAGAATGTTCAAGCCATTGGGAAACTAGAAGAGGGTCTCTATTCAGCTTGCATTCAAAACGGTCTAGGCACAGCAAAAGGAACACTTGCAGGTGTTTTAGCC
>CAZRFT010000019.1:0-3561 GCA_964599255.1 uncultured Neptunicoccus sp.
GCTGTTTCCACCCCACAAATACGGAACGCCCAGATAGCGTTCCGCCGTACGGGTATAATCCTGTTCACGAAGCGCGATAATTTCGATTTGCATTTGATGGACGTATCCGCCGCCTGCAATTTCAACAAAGTCGCCCATTTCATCGATCACCGTGAGCACGGATTGATAGGGAAGATGTAAAAGCACCTCTGATTTGATATCGGGGGACTGATAAACTTGCGCACCGAGATCGCGAATGCGGTGGCTGGGATCGGCCCAATTCGCCAAAGCTGATTTTGGCAGGACCCCCATGTAGCCGTCAGCGGTACGATTGCCCCGCACATGATCGCCCAAATCCTCTGTGACCTCGAACCCTTCACCAAAGAGAAATTGGCGCGTGCGCTTGCCGCCCGGTTCGTCGCAAAGGTCAGCAACAGGGATTACGATGCGGCGCACGTCAACCATATCGCGCCTCTAGAACTGCCAGCATCGCACGTGCCGATTGGCAGGCGCCGCCTTTGGGGCGGGCGGGTTTTTCACTTGGCGTCCAGCCATAGATGTCGAGATGCACAAAACTGCCCGCATCTTCCACAAATCGGCGCAGGAAGAGTGCGGCTGTGATCGAGCCCCCGAACCCGCCCGCAGGCGCATTATCAAGATCGGCAATGCCGGGTTCGATCATCGCCTCGTAGGGTTCATAAAAGGGCATGCGCCACAATGGATCGGATGATTTTGCAGCCGCCTTATCAATTTGACCCGCGAG
Organism: uncultured Neptunicoccus sp.; assembly: GCA_964599255.1. Classification (GTDB taxonomy): domain Bacteria; phylum Pseudomonadota; class Alphaproteobacteria; order Rhodobacterales; family Rhodobacteraceae; genus Amylibacter. Next base: position 743 of record CAZRFT010000019.1, read on the forward strand.
CTTTTCATCGTCGGTGTAATAGGGCGGAAGGTCAGGACCTAGCGCTACGCGCGCCGCGCCCGTCAGTGTGGCCTTGCAAATGATTAATTCAGGTTTTTCTTCATCGGCGAGTGCCAACGCATCGGCAAGCACCAATCGGCCTTCGGCATCGGTATTGTTGATCTCTACCGTCAGCCCCTTGCGACTGGTTAGGATGTCGCCTGGGCGATAGGCACCCGCTGAAATTGAATTTTCGACTGCGGGCACCAAAACGCGCAACCGAATACGCAGACCAAGGGCCATGATCATATGTGCCAAGCCCATAACCGTGGCGGCACCGCCCATATCCTTTTTCATCAAACCCATCGAGTTACCCGGTTTGATATTAAGCCCGCCTGTGTCAAAACAGACGCCTTTGCCGACAAGGGTGATTTTGGGGTCAGATTTACGGCCCCATCGCATATCAAGAAGACGCGGTGCCTGATCAGAGGCGCGCCCGACCGTGTGGATCATGGGGAAGTTTTGTTTCAACAGCGCATCCCCCTTGATCACTTTCACTTCAGCTTTGTGAGATTTTGCGAGCTTGCGAAATGCTTTTTCCAGCGCATCTGGCCCCATATCAGAGGCAGGTGTGTTGATCAGATCTTGGGTAAGCGCAGCACCTTCGGCTTGAGCCAAAAGGTGTTTCGCATCGATGCTTTCAGGGATCTTTAGGCGCGCCTTGGGTGGGTTTTGCTTGGCGTAGCGGTCAAAACGGTACTGACCCAGCAAAACGCCCAAGGCAAATTCCTGTTGCGCGGCTTTCGGCAGGCCAGAGGCGATGTGGTAATCGCCCTTGGGCAATTTGTTGAAAAGGGTGGCGCTGCGAAACCGTTCGCGGGCTTTGTCCGCCCAACCACAAAAGACTGCGTCTATTTTGCCGTTCTTGCCGGGGGCAATTAGGATCGAGCCAGCGTTCCCTGTAAACCCATTGGCCTTGGCCCAATCGCTGTGTTTGCCAAGTGCCTTTTTAAGAGTTTTTGGGGTCACAAAATGAAGGGGGGTGGATTTCGATCGCGTGGGGGCGAAAGCAGGCATGAACGCATTCTCCGTCAAGTTTTCATAAAAAACTTAGCGGAAAATCTGGGGCGTGCAATGTTTCAGTGCTGGCTCAGTTCTGGACTTTGCACGATTTGGTAGAGCGAGCGTTCGCCCACGCGCACCAAACGCGTGGCAACGGCTTGGGTGGCGACATAGTCACTGCGCGCAATACAATCGACCAAATCACTGGCAACTTTTGAAAATTCCACCAACCCAATCTCGTCCGCCAAAGAGCAGAAACTGGCGGCTACGCGTTTAGCCTCGTCCAGCGCGCCATCATAAAAGGCTTTTTCTAAAAGCCAGAGCCGATCAGAAAGTTCAAAGATCGCGTTTTCCAAAAGGTCGCGACTGCGCTCTTGCCCAAAGCGGTTGGTCAATGCCCGAAGTGAGGCATATTCGATAAGCGGCTCTTCTAGAACCTTGAGATGTTCAATATTTGACACGCAGCCCTCGCAATTCGCAACAAGGCGTTCATAGGGCAGGGAATTGAAATTATGCTTACCAACCAAAGGAGTTCCGATTGCAATCTGTTTTAAAATTTAAGAAAGATGTCGAAAATCGGAGGATCCCATGACGTCAATTCAAGCTTTGCCAAATTATTGGATCGAGAAATGTAAATCTTGGCAGAAAGAAGGATATGAGGCCCGCAAGGCGCAGTATCATGATTTGGCGGATAATGGGCAGCATCCGCGCGCGATGGTGATTTCCTGTTCTGACAGTCGGGTTTTGCCGACGCAGTTCTTAGAGAGCGATATTGGCGATGTGTTCATGCATCGCAATATCGCCAATCTCGTACCGCCCGTTGATGCCGAAGGCATAAATACTGGCACAGCGGCAGCGGTTCTTTACGCGGTCACAGCACTTAACGTGAAAGAGATCATTGTGATCGGCCATTCGGCCTGTGGCGGGATTAAAGGATGTTTCGATATTTGTGCCGGCAATGCTGCGGAATTGGAAGCAAGCTTTGTTGGACAATGGATGGCATCGGTCAAGGATACTTGTGCGGATGTAACCGCGCAGGGAGGAAATGAGGCAGATCAGCTTAGCAAGTTGGAACGGGCAAGCGTGCTCAATTCGCTTTCAAACTTGATGGGGTATGATTTTGTTGCGGATGCTGTCAATGCAGGGGATTTGAGCCTGCATGGTATGTGGTTTGATATTCGCGACGGGCAGGTGGAGTATTTCGATCCCGCCGCGAAGGAATTTGTCTCGATCTAGTTTTTGACGCGGTAATCGCCGTGGCAAGATTTACACGTTCCAAAAACTTCCTTATCGCCTGCTTGGGCGAGCTCTATTAGCTGACCCAAAACCGCATCGAAGTTTTCTTTGTCTGTCCAAATGGTGGGCGAGGCTGCGGTTTTTAGTGTGCCATCAGCGGTAGTGTCATCCAGAAAGGCGGTTTGTGCTTCGACAGCTGCCTCTGCCATTGCAGGAAAATCCCCAGCCTTTGCGGCAGCACCAATCGCTTTCATCGCGGCTTGACGCGCTTCGATAGCGGCATCACCCGTTGGATGGTTATCAGCAACAACGACACCGCCAATTGCGATGGCTAATGCTGCGATCGATAGTCTTACTTTCATCGTTAAAATGCTCCCTTAGAAAATACCGATTCCCCCTCACTATAGTCGGTGATCTGGGTTTGAGGATAACGAGTGTGTTACCAGCGATTGATTGCCGATTGTGGCCTAGCCGACTTTGGGCATTTGCTGTGTTGCGCAATGAATACCGCCACCCAATTCGCCCAAGGCGTCGGTGTTGAG
>CAZRFT010000020.1:0-2432 GCA_964599255.1 uncultured Neptunicoccus sp.
GTGAACACAAACATCCGTTAGCCCACCGATCAGAATGAGCGTCTCAACCTTGTGACCTTTCAAAACGATGTCGAGGTCTGTTCCGAAGAAACAAGAATACCGGCGCTTGGGGATGATGGGGTCGCTGGGCAAGCCACCCATTTCTTCCAAAGCGACTTCGGTTCCTGGGTCGGAGGCCAAACAATGCACCGTTTCCGATCCATCCAGCTCGCGCCCAAAATCGGACAGATCATCGCGGTGAATTTCTTGGACAAAGATTACGGGATGCCCGGCTTTGTGAAAGGCTTCCACCAAAGGCCGCCCCGCCTCCATCCGCGCGCGATAGTCAGGCATATTCGCGATCGCACGTTCATCGCTGTTGTCGATGAAGGTGGATTTTTGAATGTCGATGACCAGCAAGGCTGGCTTGCCGACGATAAGGGGTTGGGTGGGCATGACGGGGCCTCTGCTAAAAACTACGCTAGTTTTGACCTGTTAGGTTCAAAGCTCAAGCCCGATCTCGGGTGGGTGCAAAGCGCCCTCCCGTTGGGGGAGGTCGGGCGATGTCGCCACTGCGTGGCTTCGTGTTTTCAAGCTTCAAACAAAAAAAACGCCCCACCGATCGGCAGGGCGTCTTTTAACTCTATTTCCGAAGAAGGCGCTTAGCCCTTCTCTTCCACAATCTCTACTAGGTGCGGAATTTTACGGATCATGCCGCGCACAGATGGTGTATCTTCCAACTCACGCGTTTTGTGCATTTTGTTCAGACCCAACCCGATCAATGTCGCGCGCTGATCTTGCGGGCGGCGGATCGGGGAGCCAATTTGTTTGACAACGATAGTCTTAGCCATGATTTACGCCTCCGCTTTCGCAGATGCTGGCAAGATGTCAGCAACTTTTTTACCACGGCGCTGGGCTACATGACGTGGTGACGCCTCTTTACCCAAGCCGTTCATTGTTGCGCGGATCATGTTATACGGGTTTTGTGACCCGATTGATTTCGCAACAACGTCCTGAATGCCAAGCATTTCAAATACCGCACGCATCGGACCACCAGCGATGATCCCAGTACCAACGGGTGCTGTACGCATCACAACTTTGCCTGCGCCATGACGACCGTCGATATCGTGATGAAGGGTACGACCTTCGCGCAAAGGCACGCGGATCATTTGACGTTTTGCTTGCTCAGTCGCCTTACGGATCGCCTCGGGCACTTCTTTCGCTTTACCCTTGCCGAAGCCAACGCGACCTTTTTGGTCACCAACAACAACCAATGCGGCAAAGCCAAAACGTTTACCACCTTTTACAGTTTTCGATACGCGGTTAATCGCAACCAAGCGATCCGCGAATTCAGGTGCCTCTTCGCGTTCGCGACGGCCGCCTCTGTTTCCTTGTTCAGCCATTGATGGCCTCCATAATTTTGGGGCGAACCCCGTTTAACTCAGCCCTAGTGATGCGAACCCGCACCCTGAACCATCGAGGGGGCGCGAACGCCCCCTTCAAATTTAGAATTTCAACCCGCCTTCGCGTGCTGCATCTGCAAGTGCTTTGACTTTGCCGTGGAAGACGAAACCGCCACGGTCGAAATAGCACTCTTCCACGCCAGCTTTTTTCGCACGCTCTGCAATTGCAGAACCCACTTTTGCTGCTGCAACTTTGTTGTTGCGACCTACAACGCCTAGCTTTGCTTCCATAGTGGAGGCAGATGCCAAAGTTGTACCCGCTGCATCATCGATGATTTGCGCAGAGATGTTTTTGCCAGAACGGTGCACAGACAAGCGCAGCTTTCCAACATTGTGTTTTTTAATTTTGTTCCGGTTACGCAGACGGCGCTTAAGGAACAATTCACGAGGTGATTTAGCCATAAGTCTTGCTCCTTATTTCGCCTTACCTTCCTTGCGGAAGATATATTCGTCTTTGTACTTGATGCCTTTGCCTTTGTAAGGCTCTGGCTTACGCCATTCACGGATCTTCGCTGCAACTTCGCCAACTTGCTGTTGGTCGATGCCTTCAACGATGATTTCCGTTGGTTTTGGCGCAGTTACTGTGATGCCCTCTGGCACTTGGAAGTCCACATCGTGGGACAGGCCAAGTTGCAGTTTCAGCACGTTACCTTGCATTTGTGCACGGTAACCAACACCGTTGATCTCAAGCTCTTTCTTGAAACCTTCGGTCACACCAACAACCAAGTTTTGAACTTGCGTACGGGACATACCCCATTGCTGACGCGCGCGCTTAGAAGAACCGCGTGGATCGATTTTGAGCACATTGTCTTCCATAGTGATCGACACATCATCAGTCGCTGTGAAGGAACGCATGCCTTTTGGGCCTTTGACCTCTACAGTTTGACCTTTGACTTCAGCCGTCACGCCGCTTGGCAGCTCTACAGGTCTTTTTCCAATTCGAGACATTTCAATCCCTCCTTAGAAGACTGTGCAAAGAACTTCGCCGCC
>CAZRFT010000021.1:0-10230 GCA_964599255.1 uncultured Neptunicoccus sp.
GGCAAGAAGCCCTGCGCGAGATGTTGCGCAACCAACGTGGTGGCTTGCAAAGTGACGGAAGCGCCGAAGGTGAAGCCGCAGAGGAAAGTCTGGGTAATGCCGAAGAAAGCATGGAATCCGCCGAAGACGCAATTCGCGATGGCGAATTGGGAGAGGCACTAAATCAGCAAGCTGAAGCGCTTGACCAATTGAGACGCGGCATGCGAGCCCTAAACGAACAACAGCAGGCACAGAACACCGAAAGCGAAGGCGGCGGTCAGGGTGATGCCTTCGCAAGCGGTGCGCCGGGCTCAGGGGATGAACGCGATCCCTTGGGACGCAGCCTTAACGGTCAAGACGCAAACGGATCTGCTCTATCTGATGCCCAAAACTTTGGTGTGGAAGACAACCGTCGTCGCGATTTCCAACTTCTAAAAGAAGAGCTCGAAGGCAGGCGCCAAAACAAAACGCGCCCAGAATTTGAGCTTGATTACCTTGATCGTTTATTAGATCGGTTTTAGCCGCCTGTTAGATTGCGGAAAAGATTTCCAAATCCAGGCTCGCCCTCGCCACCGTAATACAACTCTTGAAGGACCATGCGGCCAGCATCAACACCTGTGGTATAGTTTTCAGCGAAAGCTGCCATCGCGGGTACGGACCCGGCAACACGCGGTGCCATGACATAGAATAATGTCGCCGTGATGCAGATGATGCATGCCGCAACAAACCCCATGGAAAAGGATGATGTTTCAGGCGGCGCATCCATCCCAAGATCCAAGCTGCCCGCATTACCGAGATCTGCTGGTTCTTGTGATTGGCGATCCAATTTCGAATTCAGATCATCAATATTTGTGAATGCCTCGCGCGTCTTCGCTTCAACCGGTTGCGCCTCTGGAATAGGTTCTGCAACAGGCGTTGAAGGACGACGCAGTCCAAGATCAGAAAGTGTTGGTTCTTGAACGGTTGCCACATCAGGTTGGGCTGCAACGGGGGCAGGCTCTGCTGGCTGACCCTCTTCTGCATCCAAAACATCACGCAAACTACGCGCCGCAGTCAGCGATTGATCGGCTGGCGCTTCGGGGATCGGTTGCGCCTCAAAACTTGGTGTTGGAGCCGGAGTCTCGGGCGCAGGTGTAGGTTCCGCTTGCGGTGTCTCCTCGATCATACGAGGAGCAGCGCCCAACGATAGCTCTTCGCCTGCAGGCGCAGGATCAGCAGCAGGGACCGGATCGGCAGCTGGCGCAGGTTCGGGGGCTTCTGTGGCTTCCGCGGGGCTTTCAGAGAAATCGCGTTCCTCTTGCAGTATCCGCTTAATATCATCGGTAAGTGATGTGGGTGGTAATTCAGGTGCCTCGGCAGCTGGTTCGGGCGTTGGTTCCGGCTCTGGTGTTGGCTCTGCTGCGGGGGCTGGAGCAGGCTCTGTGCTTCCTCCGTCCGAACGGGTTGAGCGGAACGCTGGTTGCGCCTCTTCGGCGACGCTTTCTGCAGCGGGCGCCTCTCCCAGCATCATGGGTGCAGCGGCACCCTCTTGGAACCAAATTTGCGAACATTTCGCACACTGAACGTCTCGACCAGCCGCAGGAATTGCATCCTCTGCGACCTCATATTGAGATGAACAATTTGGACAAGTTATTCTCATTTTTCGTCCCCACTACCCAACGGCGATTTTTCGCGCCCTAAGACTAAAGCCATGTATTGTCCCAACCGGGATTTATGCTAACAAATAACCACTAGGTTAGCGTCAACCTATTGGAAAAATACACATATTTTCTTTCCCGTCTACCCGTAGAGGGACGAAGATGTGACAAAAAAGGGACAATCGACGTGATCCAACTGATCAAGGCAGGGTTTTCTTACAGCGGATCGAAAATTTTCGATGAGCTTGATATGCGTCTGCCCAAAGGTAGTTTTCAGTTTTTAACAGGCCCTTCGGGATCTGGGAAAACCACATTGATCCGTATGTGTTATCAGGCGTTGCACCCAACAAGCGGCACGATAAAGCTCTTTGGTCGCGATGTGCGCGCCATGAGCCGCGATGATGTTGCGATGATCCGGCGGCGCATTGGGGTTGTGCATCAGGATTGTCAATTTTTGGATCATTTGACAATTGCGGATAATATTTTGATGCCCTTGCAAGTAAGCGGCGAGGATCCCAGCAAACATTGGGATAATCTGACCGAATTGGGGCGTTGGATGGGTCTGGGGGACCGAATGCATGCCCTTCCTCAAGAGCTATCAGGGGGCGAACGTCAGCGTGCAGCACTTGCACGCGCCGTGATTATGTCGCCAGAAGTCATAATTGCTGATGAGCCGACAGGAAATTTGGATGAAGAGATGGCCATGCGCCTTCTTCGACTTTTGACCGAGCTTAATAAGATGGGCAAAACTGTTTTGATTGCTACACATGATATGGGTCTGATCCGCAGGGCACGTGGTGATGTGACCGCACGCGTGTTGCGCATTCAAAACAAACGTGTTTTTGCCGCAAAATCGGGGCTGTGACGTGGCGGGTGGTTTGAACATATTCAGCGTCTTTTCGGGGGATCGGCAATCAGACCGCGTTGTACCGCCAACGGGACTTACAGCCCGTCTGACAGGGATAACTGCAGCCGCAATGGCATTTTTAGCTGTGTTTGCACTGGCTTTGTCACTTGCAACGGGGCGGTTGGCTGACCGCTGGTCCGAAGAGCTTTCAAAAACATCAACAATCCGAATTTCGGCCCCTCAGACACAATTGGCCACGCAAACCGATGCAGTGTTACGGATATTAAAAACAACTCCTGGGATCGCCTCTGCGCGATTGATGAGCGAAGAGGAACAACGCGCGCTCCTTGCCCCATGGTTTGGTCCGGACCTGCCGTTAGAAACATTGCCGATACCCAATATCGTGGAAATTGTCGAAACCGATGCCGGCCCTGATATGCAAGGGTTGCGCTTGCGCCTTTCTGCTGAAGCGCCGGGAGCGGTGTTAGACGATCACACTAGATGGCGTCGTCCTTTGGTGGATGCTGCAAATAGGCTGCGCATAATCGCCATCATCTCTATCGCGCTCATTGTGACTGCGATGGCGGCGATGATAGCGCTTGCTGCCCAAGCATCCCTTTCAGCCAATGCCCAAGTTATCGAAGTTCTGCGCTTAATTGGCGCAAAGGATAGCTATATCGCCAAAGCATTTGTCCGTCGCTTCACCAGGCGGGCCTTTTTGGGTTCAGCTATTGGCATGCTTTTTGGGGTTGGTGCGATCTTCTTTCTGCCAGAAGCTGCAGAAGAGGGCGCATTCTTGACAGGCTTGGGATTTCAAGGTTGGCATTGGTTGATCCCGGGCGGCATCCCGCTTTCCGCGGCAATCATTGCGTTTTGGGCAACGCGCCGCTCGGCGTTTCAAAAATTAAAAAGGACCAGCTAAATGCAAGTACTCCGCTCGATTGTATTTTTCTTCTGGGTCTATGGATTGATGGCGGTGATTGGCCTTGGCTTTGCCATTCCAACAGCTTTGTCCCGTAATTGGGCGTATAAAGCGATCCATATTTATACCTCCTTGGTTATTTGGGGGGCGGAGAAAATGGTCGGTATCACCCTTGAAATAAGGGGGGATATTCCTGATGGCGACGTGGTTGTGGCCTCTAAGCATCAAAGTTTCTTTGACGTCATTATCCACGCCCATAATCTCGAGCGTTTCACTTTTGTGATGAAGCAAGAGCTGCGCTGGGCGCCGGTGCTGGGATTTTATGCGATGCGGATTGGGGTTGCGAAAGTTAATCGCGGCAAAGGGGCAAAGGCGGTCGAACAAATGATGAGCGGCATTGAAAGCAATGACGATGCAAGCCAACTTGTTATTTACCCCCAAGGCACGCGTGTCCCACCTGGCACACACAAGCCCTATAAGATTGGCGCGGGCGTAATTGCCCAAAGAACGGGTAAACCCGTTATCCTGGCTGCCACCAATGTCGGGCTATTTTGGCCCAAACGCGGGATCATGAAATATCCAGGTCATGCGGTGGTCGAATATATGGAAGAGGCACCCAAGGGCCTGTCACCAGAGAAGTTCATGGCGCATCTTGAAAAACGCATCGAAGCGCAAACCAACAAACTCCACAAAGAAGCGGGTTTTGAGGGTTAGAGGCTATTGCCACCCATATCGAGGAATTTTTTACGGCGCGATTTAATCAAGGCCTCGCGCTTTTTCGCGGTCAGCTCATCGAGCGCGGTTTTTATCGCCGTGTGAACGGTTTTATATACCGCCTTTTTATCGCGTTGCGCCCCACCGACCGGCTCCTTTAAAACCTCATCAACAACACCAAGTTTTTTGAGGTCTTGCGCCGTCAGCCGTAGTGCTTCGGCCGCTTCGCGCATTTTTTCTGCGTCCTTCCATAGGATAGAGGCGCACCCTTCGGGCGAGATAACTGAATAGATCGAATGTTCCAGCATCATCAACTTGTCTGCGGTGGCAAAGGCGACCGCGCCGCCTGAACCACCCTCACCAGTGATAATTGAAATCAAAGGCACGCCGATTTGCAAACATTTCTCTGTTGAACGGGCAATCGCTTCTGACTGTCCACGCTCTTCAGCACCTTTGCCTGGATAGGCACCAGGCGTGTCGACTAAAGTAATCACAGGCAAACCAAAACGATCAGCTAGCTCCATCAACCGGATGGCTTTGCGATACCCTTCGGGTCGCGCCATGCCAAAATTGCGCTTGATGCGGCTTGCGGTATCAGATCCCTTTTCATGCCCGATCACAACCACTGGCTTGTCATCAAACCGCGCAATCCCGCCCATAACGGCATCATCATCGGCGAAATTTCGATCGCCCTGAAGGGGTGTGTACTCAGTGAAAAGCGCGTCGATATAGTCCAAGCAATGTGGCCGGTCTGGGTGGCGTGCAACCTGACATTTGCGCCAAGGCGTTAGGCTTCCATACATGTCCGCCATCAAATCGGAGGCTTTTTTATCAAGCGCCGTGGCTTCCTTTTCTACATCCAGATCGTCCTCGGCTTTTTCCGCCATCGCGCGAAGTTCAGCCGCCTTGCCTTCAATTTCAGCTAAGGGTTTTTCAAATTCGAGGTAATTGACCATCTAATTCATCACCGGATTTTATCATTGCATGCTTGCTCTACTCGATATGCAAGTTACGATATGGAGTTGCAATAATAAAAATATTCAAGGGAGTTTTGAGCGATGCAACCCCGTTTCTTTTTAGTGATCCTTTGGCTCGTCTTTGGCGCGCCTGCTTTAGCAGAAGAACCGATTGGCGACGCGATCAACGACGTGCCTATATTTGATGCGCATATTCATTACAAAGAACCTGCCTGGGCGCCGTTTCCAGTGGATCGCGTCATTCGCCTGATGAATCGCAACGGTGTCTCGATGGGGTTGGTTTCTTCCACGCCCGATGAAGGGACAATAAAGCTTAAGGAATATGCACCCAATCGCATCGTTACCTCTCTTCGGCCCTATCACGACGGATGGGGGTCAAGCGATTGGATGGATTTTCCTGGTATGGCCGATTACATCGATGATCGTCTTGCACGCTTCAATCATGCAGCCTTGGGTGAATTTCATGTTCGCAGTCTTCAGGAACGAAACGAGCCGATCATGCGCCATACAGCAAGGCGCGCGGTGGAGTTAAACATTCCACTTCACATTCATTCCGATGCGCCACCAATTGACGCTTTTTTTGAATTCGAACCCACAGCAATAATCATCTGGGCACATGCAGGCATGACAGAGCCCCCACAAGTTGTGGAACGCATGCTTGCCAAATATGAAAACCTTTACGTCGATACATCGTACAGGGAGTTTGATATCCTCAAAGGGGACGGTTCCATTGATCCAAGATGGCGCAAAGTGATCGAGAAATTTCCAGAACGCATCATGGTGGGTTCGGACACTTGGGTGAACGGCCAATGGGATCAATATGACGCGCTTATCGACATTAACCGTCAATGGCTTTCCCAATTCCCCCGTGAGATTGCAGAGATGATTGCCTATAAAAACGCCGAAAAACTCTTCGGTGTGTCGGTGACCAAAGATCAAATCGGAACGCGCTGAGTTATTGCAAATCCGAAAAAGCTCTTTGCAATCGCTCCACAGCTTCAATTACATTGCTACGTTGTGTGCCTAAATTGAACCGGAGGAACGTCTCGCCACCTTTACCAAATGTTTCCCCATAATTTGGTGCAATTTTCGCATCCTCAATAACACGCCTTTGATACTCAGCTGAATCCATCCCAGTATCCTGAAAATCAACCCATGCTAGATAGGTTGCCTCCAGTTCCATTGCTTTCAATCCGGGGATTTTATTTACCCCATCGTTGAATAACCGAATATTGCCGTCAATATAGTCGCAAAGCTCATCAACCCATTTGTCCCCAGTCTCATAAGCAGCTTGCACCGCCGCGATGCTGAACATCCCAGGGGGACTGTTTAACGCAAATTTGGTTTTCAACCACGCCTCGCGCAATTTTTCATCTTTAATAATCGCGCTTCCACAATATCCACCTGCAAGGTTGAATACTTTAGATCCGGCGACTAGTGTGATTAGCCGGTCTTCAATTTGTGGGGAGACATTTTCCTGCGGAAGAAATTTCTTGCCAAAGGTTATGTCTTGGTGAACTTCATCCGAAATTAGCATTAAATTGTGTCGCTCAACAAACTCGGCGAGGTCAGATAACTCATCGGCTTCCCATACACGCCCGCCTGGGTTGAGCGGCGAGCAATTTATGACCATTGTTTCTTTGCCGCTAATCATTTGATCATAAGCGGCGAAATCATATTCGTACCGACCATTGTTGATCACTAAAGGCATTTCTTTCACGACGCGATTATTCGCAACAATTGCACGGGCGAATGCGTGATAGACTGGGGTGAAAAGCACAATTTCGTCGCCCGGGTTTGTAAATGTCATCAATGCAATTGAAACAGCATTTACTAAACCTTGAGTATATTGGATGTGATCGGGGTCGACGTCCCAATTGTGCCGCCTTTTCATCCAGTTCGCAATCGCTTCGTTGCAACCATAGGTATTCGACATATAGCCATAGACGCCAAAATCCGCCATTTTGCGAAGCGCTTCGCCCACTGCAGGCGGGGATTCAAAATCCATATCCGCAACCCACATTGCAATCGTGTCTTCGATGGCGTCTTCTCTATAGTAATCTTTCACAAGCCCCTTATAGGCTGTCAAACCGTCCCACTTAGTGCTGTTTGACCCAACTCGGTTTATAGGCTTATCGAAATCCATTTGCGTGTTCCTCGGTTTCGTTCCGCGAATTAAACGAAGTTTGAAGAGGTTGTCCATTGCCCTTTCTGTGCCCATCACCTAGATCAGCCTCATGGCTCTGATGGATATACTTTTGCACCCTGATCCACGTCTGAAAAAGACCTGTCCGCCTGTTGCGGATGTGTCTGACGAGCTACGCGCACTTGCGGCGGACATGCTTGAAACCATGTACAAAGCCCCGGGCATTGGTCTGGCCGCGCCGCAAGTCGGATCAGAGGCACGGATGTTTGTGATGGATTGCGCGCTTCGCGATGAAGAGGAAGAGCCTGATCCAATGGTTCTGATCAATCCAGAAATTATCGCCGCGTCAGAAGATATCAGCACCTATAACGAGGGGTGTTTGTCGTTGCCTGAGCTTTTTGAGGACGTAAAACGTCCAGCAGAAATCACCATGAAATTCATTGATCTTGATGGCAACGAACAGACGCGTGATTTTGACGGGCTTCGCGCAACTTGTGCACAGCATGAATTTGATCACCTCAATGGCGTGCTTTTCATCGACCACCTTAGCCGAATGAAACGCTCTATGCTGACCAAAAAAATGATCAAATATAAAAAAGATCGGGTGCGCGCCTGATGCGGATCACCTTTATGGGCACGCCTGATTTCTCTGTGCCCGTATTGGATGCGCTGGTGGAAGCGGGCCATGAGATTCTTTGCGTCTATACGCAACCCCCACGCCCCGCTGGTCGCGGCAAGAAAGATCGACCTTCGCCGGTTCAAATCAAGGCCGAAGCGCTCGGTATCCCCGTTCGCACACCTTTGAAGTTCAAAGATCAGAAAACTCGGGAGGATTTCGCTGAACTGCACGCAGATGTCGCCGTCGTCGTGGCCTACGGATTGATCTTACCCCAAGAAGTGCTGGATGCGCCGCAGAACGGCTGCCTTAATATCCACGCTTCTCTCTTGCCCCGCTGGCGCGGTGCTGCGCCCATCCACCGCGCCATTATGGCTGGGGATGAACAAACTGGCGTTTGTATCATGCAGATGGAAGCAGGGCTTGATACCGGGCCGGTTTTGCTGCGCGCCGAAACAGAGATTGCATCTGGGGACACAACGGGCAGCCTTCATGATCGCCTTGCTGAAATGGGTGCGCAGGCAATTGTAGACGCACTTGGAAAACTCGAAACGCTTACCCCAGAACCACAATCTGAATCTGGCATTACCTACGCGCAGAAAATCGACAAAGCGGAAGCTAGGATCGATTGGATGGCGCCGGCATCAAAAGTGGATACCCATATTCGTGGCCTTAGCCCCTTTCCAGGCGCTTGGTTTGAGGAGGGCGGCACCCGTATCAAAGCGCTCCTTAGTGAGCAAAGAGATTTGGACGGACCGGCAGGCGAGGTGCTTGATGACAGCCTATCCATCGGATGCAGCGCGGGTTCCATCGGCTTACTTCGCCTTCAACGCGCAGGAAAATCAGCAATGAATGCGGATGAATTTCAGCGCGGCACACCACTTCTCAAAGGCACCAAACTCTAGAATTCCTAAGAATTGCGCCTATATGTCAGGCAAAGGAGAGATTATGCCCATTTTGATGACATTGTTGGTTGGCGGTCTTGCTGGCGTTCTAGTTGCCCGCGTTATGAACGTAAATGTGGATGTATTTGTCGCGATGGCCATTGGCGTCATCGGGGCTTTGTTGGGCAGTGTTGCTTTGCGATCTTTAATTGGTGTTTTTGCAGCAACCTCAAACGTGCTGTCGATTTTTATCGGCGGTATTGTGGGCGCAATTGCCTTGATTGCGATCTATCGCTACTTTAATCCACCGAAGGCTTAAAGGGTTCCATTCCTTCCCGCGCTAATGCGTCGGCGCGTTCATTATGTTCATGTCCCGCATGACCCTTTATCCATTCCCATGTCACGTCATGGCGCGCCGTTGCCTCGTCTAAGGCTTGCCAAAGCTCCACATTCTTTAGCCCACCCTTTTTCTTCCAGCCCTTGGCTTTCCAACCATGGATCCATTTTGTGATCCCGTCTTTGACATAAACGCTGTCGGTCACAACGGTGATTTTTGATGGGCGTTCCAAAGCATTTAGGGCTTCGATCGCAGCCAGCAATTCCATGCGATTATTTGTGGTCTCTGCCGCGCCCCCGTTCAGCTCTTTGCGCTTCACGATTTCGTCCCCATCAAAGGCTAACAACACAGCACCCCATCCGCCCGGGCCAGGATTTCCGGAACAAGCACCATCGGTATATGCAACTAGTTTAACCATGCGACCGAATAATCATGAATGGATCGTTTGTGCCAGCCAAACCTTTGGCGGATCCTTCACGGGTAAAAATCACTGTGAAACCTGCATCTGCTAGTAGTTGATGCATGCCGTCAACGGTGTGAAAATAATACATCCGGCCCAAATCGTCGCGTTTAGACCCCACACCCGTTTTCAGCCCGATATGCAAAAGTCCACCGCGCCGCATCGCAGTTTTAATTTTGGTAAGGTGGTTTGGAACGTCTTTATGCGGGGCGTGCAACAGCGAAAAATTCGCCCATATTCCATCATACAGGTCCACCGCATCCAGCTGATCAAATCGTGCAATGCGAATATCGATACCAAATCTCTCTTTGCCCATTGCGGCCATCTCGGGACTTGCATCCATTGCGTCTACATCGAACCCAGCGTCCAGCATCATCGCGGCAGAATTTCCGGGGCCACAGCCAAGATCCAAAACCTTTGCGCCGGTCGGCAAGCCATCCATGAACGCCTTCAGGTCGCCATCTGGTTTGGTCCGCGAAAAACATTCCGTATAGGACCGCGCTTGGCGGGCATAGGCTTGCATGGTCTGCGGATCGCTCATGCAAAAATTCCTGCAAGCAAACACAGAACAACAATCGTCGTCAGGGGGATGCGCAGTGACAGCCACCAATTTGGCACCAATCCCCAAAACTTAAATTGCAGTTCGATAACAAACACCAAGAGGAACCCAACAATCAGGGCCGATAGTTGTTGTTCGATACTGCCTGTAAC